>JAUIKV010000062.1 GCA_030430615.1 Bacteroidia bacterium | reverse complement strand
GCCGAGATCAACCTGGCGATAACCGGAAACCGGGAGGTTCCGGCTGAAGCCGACATGATTCAGCAGTTATGGTTCCTTTTAGACGGCAATGAGGTCATGCAACGCTTCGTCAACGAGGACCTTACAGAAGGGATAATCATCTCCAAATTCAAATCACCCGACAACAAGTCCAAAAAGGAGTTTGCATCCTATATGCAGAAATTTATCGAGGCAAATTCCAAAGAAGAGTGTCAGATTCAGATCACCGGAATGCCTTTTGTTGACATCACCATGGATCAGAGCCTTGTCAACAGCCAGATCGGAAGCATCAGCATAGCCATTGTATTTGTGATTCTGATTGTCGGGCTCATTCTTCGCTCCCTTAAAAGCGGCGTGTACGCATCATTGCCCATCATTGCGGCAATACTAATTCTTTTTGGCCTGATGGGGCTGACAGGCATTTCACTGAACATGGCTACTGTGTTGGTGGCCAGCGTGGCCTTGGGCATCGGCATCGATTATTCGATACACGTCATCTCTCATTTCAACCAGACCTATGAATACACAGGAGATCTTGATCACGCAATTGAAGAAGCCGTGATCGTGAGCGGAAGGGCCATCGTGATCAATGTGATCTCGGTCTCGGCCGGATTTCTGGTGCTGGTGTTCTCCGAAATGGTGCCTCTCCAGTATTTCGGCATACTGATTGCAATCAGCATGTTTAGCTCCTCATTTGGAGCCCTGACCATGCTCCCGGCCATATTGATCCTCTCGAAAAAGAAACATGATCCATTAAAAAAGGAAATCAAAGAAAAACCCTGACAAATGAACACCTTGGAATCCACTGCGAAAATTATCAAAACTATTCTCTTTTTTCTGCTCTTCGTTTTCGCCACGAACACGTCGATGAAAGCGCAGAGCGCAAGTGAATTGCTCATCTCCATGGATGAACTCATGTCAGCACCCAAAGACAAGGAGGCCAAGGTAAAAATGGTTTTGACCGATAAATCCGGGAAGGAAAAAGTGCGTGAAGCCGTTCTGATTCAGAAAGGAAGATACATGAAGCTTTACAGGTATACAAAGCCGGAAAAGCAGGCCGGGATCGCAACACTTTCTCTACCTGATGACAAGATGTGGATGTACATGCCTGCCTTTGGAAAACCTATTAAAATCTCCCTGCTGAGCAAAAGCCAGGCTTTCACAGGAACCGACTTCTCCTACGAAGACATGACGGGAACATCCTATAGTGACAGATTCACCCCGGGTGTGGTAGAAAACCCCAATGCTGATATCGTTCAACTCGAACTCATGCCCATGTCGATGAAATCGAGGTATTCAAAGATCATTGTATACCTCAACCGGGAGCACCGATATCCTGAAAAAATGGAATACTTTGACGACAATAAAGAGTTTTTCAAATATGCGACCTACAGCTATGTCAAACAGGGCAAGTACTGGTATGCGCAAGAGGTTGTTATGACTGACATAAAAAAAGAGCATTCCACCAGCATTTTTTTGACCGAGATGAAATTCGATCAGGGCATCTCAGATGATGTATTCACAGTCGAGAATCTCGCAGGGAAAAAGGATTCAGAATGATTTGGTGCCGAATTATTCATCCCGGTGTGATTATAAATCACCGGATGAATTCATAGGATTTCCTTTGATGTTTCTCTTCCTGCATGGCCTCCCTAAGACCCAGAAGCGTGTGGTAAGGCGTATCTCCTGCAAACATGTTGGCCATCCAGGCTGGGATGCTTCCGCCGGGATCCATTTGCATTTGAAATGTGATTTCCAGTTTTCCATGATCCAATTCACGAACGACCCACGAGCCATAACCCTCCATCCGCACCAGGTTCTCCTTTTCTGGGATCAGGCCGTCAGGCATTTCAATTTCAACAAATAGTTCTCTTTCTTTGGAATTCCATCGGAAACGATTTAGATAAACGCCATCCCTATTCTTATAAGGGAAGGGAGCCTTTGCCTCGGCGTAATACACCTGTATTGTATCACCCTCGCTGCTTACCAGGTGGGCTTTCTTTACGTTATAGCCCCAGGAAGACAATCCGTCTACGTCATAAAGAACAGAGAGAAACTGTTCGAGGGTGCCGTTGATAATCATCTTTGATCTGAATTCCTTGAAATCCATATTCGGGTTTGAGCGCGTAAAGACTGTGATCCCTTGCTTTTCACGTATCTGCTTCCAGTCCTCCTGAGCATTCGTTACCGACAAGTTGAGGAGCAACACAATTAACGGGAGCACAAGCCTTTTCTTGAGCAAAATATACTTCTCAGCTTTCTTCACTATATGTTTTTTTGGTATCCCCATTCAGTAAAAGCGAAGTCCCACTCCTTCTGAATTCGTTCCTCCAGCTCCGGCGCGATTTCATGGCGATTCTTTCGGTAACTTTTCATTTGATCGACGTACTGTTGAAAATGAGATTCTGCTTGATCAAAGCCATCGATTCCAAGAGAGCTGTAAATCCGTTTGGTGACGGTCATCGGATCCTTTTCCAATTTTTCGAAAGAGACTTCCACGAGTTGCCCTTCTGGAATGAGTGAACGCTGTTTCAGATAGTCTTTCATCAGCATTTTGTAAACTTCAAAGATGTCTTCATTGATCTGCTCCTGGTCGATAGTCTGCAATTGCAGGTGCGGCATCATCTTACGGAAAAAATTCTGTGTTGACAGGTAGACCTCAACCGGGTTTCTATGAATGTGAATAAACCTGGCCTCCGGATAAGTCTCCAACAAAAACCTGATTCTTCCCGTGTTGGGTGGATTCTTAGACAGGAATCGGTCCCCACTCGTGTCTCGAAGTGCTTTTGCTATCAGGAGCTTGTAGTCGGAGCGCCATGATTCCCTGCGCCCATCCGAAATTCCCAGCATCCGCACACATCGGTCATAGTATTCTCGCATTCGACGAGGAAACATCCAAAAGTAGTAATAACATACCGGGGTCTTGTCTCCCAAAGCGAATTCCTCTTCCTGGGGCAAACGAGTTCCCAAAATCACGTTGTCGCCTTTTCGGGTTCCGGGTATGAGCAATCGAGCAAATCCCTCGAAAATAAAACGCCCCAGCCAGGAGAACAGTGTGTCCGGAAAGACACTCTGAAAGGTGCTGGCATAGGCCATCCGGGGGTCTTTGCATAAAAGATTGTGAAGATGCGTCGTCCCGCTCCTCCAATGGCCAAGTATAAAAATCGGAGGATGGTCCAATTCTTTTTTCGATATCCTGGGATTGATTAGGATACGTTCATAAATCCTAAAAGGCAGGTTGACCAGGTTTATGATCAGGGTGATCAACAAGCGGGGAACATATCTAAAAGACACCCTGTTTCTAAAGAGAAGCGATGCCATAACAGATAATGAATATCCGACTGCCGGGGGTAACAAGAATCCTTTTTTACTGCTCTCAGCCATCTTCCTCTACCAGGTGAATTCCGGCGGATCAATATTGTTCATTCTCAAGTAAAGATTGGATTTGGCACGGTGATTCGCCATGTGATCCTGAACATAGAAAAACGCAAAAGCTCTGCTTACCGTATTACCGCTGTGGTACATGACACAGGTCTCATCAAGCTTATCCTGATCAATGGTATAGATCACATTGGTGGTGTAATCAAAGGCTTGCTCCAGCAATTGGAGAATCTCATCCTTACTCATTTTAGAGGCATCCGGCGTGTTCGGTTTCACATCCATACCCTGAACATACCTCTGGGTCAGCAAGGGAATCGTATGCGCGATGTGCACCATTTGCTCTCCGAAGGTCTTGCTGACCTCGGTGGGCTTATAGGAGTACTTTTCTTCAGGCATGGCTCGCGCCACATCCATGCAGTGATCCCGGGCTTCGATCCAAACGGGGAGGTACATCCTCGTAAAATCGGTTTTGGGCTCCTTTTCGCTCTGAGCAGTAACTGTGAAAAAGGCAAGTAAGATCAGGACGAGGGTGGCGTTGTACTTCATGTTGATTGTTGATTTAGGATAATGGGAGCTATCGCTTTACGAGTTTCTTGGTGATATGATGCTCGTTTGAATAGATTTTGATCATGTAGATTCCTGAGTCGAGATCGCCCAGATAGATCCTTGTCGGATTCTTCGGAACGTCCTTCAGCAACTGCCCCAGGAGGCTGTATACCTGAACTCGAGTTATGAGAATACCCGACTGCAGGTTGACATAATGCTGAACCGGGTTCGGAAACATTTTCACGGCCTCATTGAGCTTGAAGCTGGTCATTTCTTCCTGCGCAGCTGCAGGTTGCTCCAACTCAGTCTGGGCAGAACATACTGCAGAGAAAGCAAACAAGAAGAAAAAAAGAAAGACAGCGTAATGTTTCATCATACATTCATCATTTCACAACTCAGTACAAAATTATAAAACTTACCTCTCAAATGACCTGGCTGACAAAAGATTTTATCAACTATTTTACATTTTTAAAGACGACTTGTATGTTGTTAAGTTACAAAAAAAATGCCAGGCTTATGGCCTGGCATCGGATAGAACTTGCAGAGACGAATCTCCTCAAACTTATGTTTTAAAAAGCGCAGATCTCTATATTGCTGATATCATCCTGGTTCGCAAATAGGATCACGATGTTTTCTTCATCCAACTCCCCGTTTTCGTATTCCTCGCTGGCTACCGTAAGGACATTCTGTGAAACTGTGAGCGTGACGATGGTGTATTCATCATTGCTCTCGTCTACACGAATCACCAGCTTGTTTTCAGTATTCTCAAGTATTTCAGGAGTGCCGTCGTCTTCGACAGACTGGTAGACGTAACAGCTGTTGGCCAAAAAGGTCAGCCAGAGTTCAAAAGGATTCGCCTGCGAGTCGTTTATTCTCAGGTACAATACCGTATCTGAATTGGGGTCCTGGAATTTCCATTGGGTGTCACCGTGCTTGTCCAAAAAAGATAACATGTTGTCATCGTCATCGTCATTGCAGGATGCGAGTGCGAAGATCATCAGTAGAGAAATGCTCAGCATCCTCAGGACTCTAAGAGAAGAGTCAATTGTTTTGGGTAAAATTTTCATAGTCAATTTATTTTCTAATCCTCATAACGTTTTAAAGTCCAATTAATTGTTATTCAATAGAATTATTCTGTTTAGCTGACGAATTGTCACAGAATCGATTTTGGCCCGATATTCGACTACACTTCAGCATGAGTAAAAACAACGTATCCTTCGCCTGGGCAGCCAAAGAGTTTATTTGGCCCAGAAAAAAAATAGTTTTCATCGGATTAATCCTAATTGTGCTGCGGAGTCTTGCAGGTCTTGTGCTCCCATATGCCACTAAGAGTCTTATAGACGATATCATCCCGTCCCAGGACATGAGAGCTCTGTGGTTCCTGCTTGCAGCAGTTTTGACGGCCATCGTCATACAGGCGTTAAGCTCTTTCTCTTTGACCAGACTTCTCAGTGTTGAGGCACAGCACCTGATCTCATTGCTCAGGGCCAAAGTCCAGAAAAAAATTCTCACGCTGCCGGTTCGATTTTTTGACAACAACAAATCGGGGGCGCTGGTCTCAAGGGTTATGACCGACGTTGAGGGAGTCAGGAACATTGTGGGAACAGGCCTGGTTCAGCTCATCGGAGGATCGCTGACATCGGTGATCGCTCTGATTATTCTTATCAAGATCAACGCAACCATGACCTTCTTCGTGCTTGTTCCTGTGGCTATTTTCGCTGTCATAGCCCTTAAGGCATTTGGTTATATCCGACCGATATTCAGGGCCCGGGGAAAAATCAACGCCGAAGTGACCGGGCGTCTAACCGAAACCCTCAATGGAATTAGAGTCATCAAAGGCTTCAATGCCGAAGATCAGGAAAACAAAGTATTTGAAGCCGGAGTAGAACGACTGTTTCTCAATGTCAAAAAGAGCCTTACGGCAACGGCCCTGATGACCAGCTCATCGACTTTTTTGTTGGGTCTGGCTTCAACTGGCATCATGGGAATCGGGGGCTATTTTATAATGGACGGCAAAATGACCTATGGAGAATTTGTCTCTTTCACCCTCTTCCTGGGCTTCATGATCGCCCCGATAGTGCAAATGAGCAATATCGGCAGTCAACTGACAGAAGCCCTGGCAGGCCTTGACAGGACGCAGGAGCTTATGCAGATGGACGAAGAAGACGATCCCGAGGTACGCACAGAGCGAATTGGGAAGATCCACGGCGACATTGTATTTGAGAACGTTTCTTTCAGCTATGAGAAAGGTAAGGAGGTTTTGCACGACATCAGCTTCAAAGCACCAGCAGGCAGCGTAACCGCTCTTGTCGGCTCCTCAGGTTCGGGAAAATCAACTATCGCCGGACTCGCGGCTACCTTTCTCAATCCGAATTCCGGGAAGGTGTATCTCGACCAAACAGACCTTTCAAGGGTCAACCTGGGCAGCTATCGCTCACAACTCGGGGTGGTGCTACAGGACGATTTCCTGTATGAGGGTAGTATCCGTGAAAACATCCTCTTTCCAAGACCGGATGCCAGCGAGGAAGAACTCATGGCCGCCGTTAAAGGTGCCTATGTTCATGAATTCACCGATCGATTCGAAGATGGTTTGGAAACCATAATCGGGGAGCGAGGCGTCAAACTCTCAGGCGGCCAGCGCCAGCGAATTTCGATTGCCAGGGCACTCCTTGCCGATCCGAAGGTCATCATACTCGACGAGGCAACTTCCAATCTGGACACTGAAAGCGAAACCTTCATTCAGAAGAGTCTTCAGACACTCATGAAGGACAGAACCACTTTTGTCATTGCGCACCGGTTGAGCACTATTCAGAAAGCCGATCAGATTCTGGTAATTGAAAATGGCCGCATTGCGGAGCAGGGCAAACACGAAGAATTACTCGCGATGAAAGGTCGATATCACGATCTTTACACCTATCAGAGCAGAATTTAACATTAAATCTTTGTTAACAGCTGAAAACTAACCATTTCTTAAAGTTTTCTTCAGATTTTTAGAGTACTTTCACATAGTTGAAAATTTACCCCCGAAACCTGAAAAGTTATGATTAGAAAACACAAGACAACGGCTGAAATGGTCAAGCAACTTCTCAATGTCATCGAAGACAGAGTTGAAAGAGCGAATCAAAAGCCGGCGCCTATTTCCAACCGATTGGATTCTACTTTGGAACAAGCTACAATGTAATGCATTTACGGTATCATCCGATGCTGTGACGGATCATGTCTATCAGTAAACTAATTTGTCTACTGGGAGATATGCCAGACTATATGCACGGCTTGATACACCGATATTTCACCCGGATACAGTTTCAAGCCGTTTGAATCAGAAATAGCTCCGTCAGCTGACAATCTTGCAACTTCAGTCAAGGGTCCTGGTCGCGCTGGAGATTCACCAAATGAAATTTTAGATATCGACTCGAGCTTGACTCCGGAAGCATCGGCAAGAATTTTCGCTTTTCGCTTCGCGTCATCAACGGCCTGCACCATGGCAGCTTTGCTCAACTTTTCCTTTTGCTCCTCTGACAACATGAACCGCACCGTATACTGAAGACTGAATTTTTCTGCTGCCTGTAGGAAGTCATCGACCAGACCCGGTTCGTACCGTTTGTTCAGCGTAAGATTCACCTGCCCCTTGAAACCAGAACGTATGCGCTCGCCCTGCTTGTATTCGAAATTCTCCGTGATCGCGTAATTGCCTGTACTCATATCCTCCCGTTCGATACCTTTCGATTCGAGGTCTTTTTCAAGATCTGACAGCAAAAGATTCAATCTGTTGCTACAGGACAGGTAGGAGGAATCAATTACAACAAGAGGAATGCTTATGGTTAACTCTTCGGGGAGTTCTTCAGCTGCTGAGTTACCGGTTACTTCGATCATACCTGAAGCTTCCTGGGCATATGTGCCCAAAGTGATAAAACAAATCAGAAGTAGTGCGTAGGTTGCTTTTTTCATAAAATAGGATTTACTTTTCTCAAGGATTTGACAATAGAACAAACTTATGAATGATAATTCAATATGTAAGCGTCAGTTCAAATGGAATATTCGTACCAAAAACAGCACCCTTTGACATATTAACAAGATTTTAACTAAAATCATTGAATTATGACATTCAATGTCGTAAGATTCCAGGATATCAGAGCGTACATTTGGATTGTAATTAAAAAGACAAAAAAATGAAAAGTTCAGTTTTAGACGCCGTAATGGCCATAGGAATACTCAAATTCATCGATATCCCGGAAGAGTTTCTTTGTAAGATTGAAGCGAATAAGATCAAAAGTGATGTAGAAAACGCGATCATTAGCCTCCGTAAAGGACTAATGAGTCAAAGCGAGTTCAGAAACGTGATTTTCAGGAATCAGGAAAAGCTGGAGGACGTACTTCCTGCTTTCGCATAAGGAATAAGGTTTTTTTTCATAATAATGATTAGGTTTTAAGTTGGTTATTGACCGGCTGCTCGAGGGCAGCCGGTTTTTTTTTGACCAAAATCATCTTGTGAATTGACGGTGGTCAACGTTTTTTACGCCTATCCTGTCTAAATTAATCCCATAATCGAAAAATTAAAAAAAATGGGTCTCATAACAAAATATGCTGCAAGCCTCTATGCAGGGGGCTCAGAGAGCAATCTTCAGTGCCATGCCATAATCAATTGCTACAACGATACGCAAACCACTCCGGTAATGACCGCCTACTTTTATCATGAAGGATATTTCATCCCCCCGAATTCCCGTCATGTGGATCGCGTGAACCTCCGCTACCCCATCAGTGAGTATGATCATTTCCTCGATCTGCTCCGCAACGAGAAACCGGTGTTCTTCAATTTTAATGAGCACACCAAAGTCGGGTATATCCGCTCAGGGCAAGAACCCGTTTTCGAACTCGACCTGGAGCCTGTTCACAGCGAAAACATGATCTGAAACATGTCGACCCCCCTCAACATTGAAGCATGTCAGAAATGGGTCAGCTTTCCCCCTGCTGACCCATTTTTATATTCGCTATTTTTGTCAGTGACAAAACAGAGATTCCATGAATAGAAAAGCTTTAATCACAGGTGCAACCTCCGGAATCGGAGAAGCCACAGCCCGACTCTTCGCGAAAAACAGCATAGATTTGATCCTTTGTGGCCGCAGAGAAATTCGACTTGAAGTGCTGAAGGCCGAGCTCAGTCAATTGGTTCAGGTCAAAACGCTGAGCTTCGATGTGAGCGACTTCGAAAGCGTCCGGAAAAGCATTTTAAGCTTGGAGGAGAGCTGGAGAGAAGTCGACATCCTGATTAACAATGCGGGAGGTGCGCATGGGCTCGACCTGCTCAAAGATGGATCTGTTGAAGACTGGCAGCAAATGATTGATTCGAATGTAAGTGGCCTTCTATATGTCTCTAAAATGCTCATTCCCCATATGATTGAGAAACACAAGGGTCACATTGTGAATGTAGGGTCCATTGCCGGGAAACAAACCTATGCCAAAGGAACGGTTTATTGTGCTGCAAAATCGGGAGTCGAAGCCATAAGCAAGGGAATGCGACTCGAACTTGTTCCGGAAGGAATCAAGGTGAGCAACATTGCCCCGGGCGCGGTGGAAACAGAATTTTCAAACGTCCGGTTCAAAGGAGATGACAAGAGGGCTAAAAAAGTTTATGAAGGCTACAAACCTCTTGTGGCACAAGACATCGCCGAGTGCATCTTTTTCTGCGTGAATGCCCCTGAGCATGTTCAGATTGCTGATATGACAATCTTTCCATCCGCACAGAGTGACGCTACCACGATTCACAGGAAACTTGATCAGAGTTCGTAGTATCTCTGAAGAAACTCAACTGCATTTTGATAAAAAAAGCGATCTGCAACTTCTTTTGATGAGATTGACTTGTTCTGTTTATGCGTCATTGGATTGGGACCATTTAGAAATTCTTCTGCCTTTTTTTGGATTCCTTCAGACAATCCTGGGAATTGAGCCGCCGTCCATACCCCGGGCAATGGATCTATCGTGCCGTCATAGTCACTGCCTATGCAGGTGAATCCCCAACTGAAAAGTCCCTTTTGATCCAAAACAATGGCTATGTGCTTCAACTGAAGCCAGATGGCGCTAACGGCTCTTTCCATATCGTCCTGACCGAATAGGTCTTTTCTTCCTTTTTTGACCAGGTCAAAACTTGCAATTCTCCTGGCATCGAACTGTACAGCGAAAAGTCCGCCGGAAAGCCCTATGAACTCAATCTCCTCATCGTAGAAATTGATGTCAGAACGATAGAAGTCTTTAGAATTAGCCTGGTCTTTTCCACTTTCCCATTTCATTCCGTTCACTGCACCATGGCTTACAATGGTTGGAAGCAGGTTGTCAGGATTATCCCTTGTCTGATATTCAAAATAGTCCTTCCGTGATCTCAAACTCATGTGTTTCAGATCAATGAGAATCGGACGTCCGTTCTCCTTCGAGAGCAATTCATCCAAAACGCGATATCCCAATGGGGTGAATCCCGTATCCAGTCCATGAGACTGGTCCACGAACTTCTCGATGGGTTCGAGGCTCCTGGCATGACCACAGAGATCGTTGAAAAAATTATGGGCAAAGGTGATGTATACCGGGGGATATTTCCAATTCTTGACTTTGCGCACATTCTCCAACACCTCTCTTTCCCGAGCGACTTTTCCATACGGACCCAAACCCGTATTGAACACATGAGCTCCCTCAATGCTGAAGCAGGCGAGAATCTGGTTTCGTTCATTCATTCCTTTCTGAAGATCAGCTGCAGATTCAACTGGGCGCCATTTATTCACCACACCACCTATTTCAGCTTGCCGTTTGCTCCCCAGAAAATGAGAATATTCCTTTTCGAGGTCAGCAAAATAATCACTGTGGGTTTGGATGTCTCTTATTCTGTTAAATCCGATGCCTGTTATCAAATTGCTCAGATAGGCCGATAGACCGCCTCCCCCGGCGGCATTGATGAAGAATCCCTTTTCAAAGGGGTACAGTGAGACGAAAACGATCTTGGCACCTCCTCGACTCATGGTGGTCAGATCCGACTGATTGAATCGCGTCAGGCCGAGAAGCACGTTCAAAAGCTTTGTCAAAAACGCGGGGCCTTCACCAAACCAGACATCCGAACGAGCTGATGAATTGCCCCCGTCAAAGGAATGGCCAAAGCTCTTCAGGTTGGGATGACAATGAAGATCCGCATATTTGAAATCTACGTCCTTCATTTTCTCATGGCCATAGCATTGCGGCGTATGAGTTGAAAATGCTTCCACAAAGAAACCCGGATCGAATAAGACTTGTAAGGCAGATTGTGTTCCTTCAAGAACTGTTGGATCACCTCCGTCACTTCAGGAGCATAGACGGCGCTTATATTCGGAAAGAAATGATGACTCAGATGATAGTTGAAATTGCCCATGAAATTGCGAACGAACCAGTTCGTCGAGGTGAGATCATTGGTCGTATTCAGCTGGTGCATAAACCAGGAATTCTCAAATTGGCCTTCTTCATTGGGCACCGGAAAGTCGTTTCCTTCATTAACGTGGGGAGTCAGAAGGACAATCATAGCCAGTGCACTTCCTGAAACGGTTAAAACTATCAATCCAAAAATGGACTGCAGAAGAGTCACCTCACCAAAAAGCCAGGGTACAACTACCATGAAAAACAGGTAGGAAAATTTGAAA
>JAUIKV010000061.1 GCA_030430615.1 Bacteroidia bacterium | reverse complement strand
AGGCAAAAGCCAGGAATCCGATGCCCGTGCATACGGCCAGCCACGGAAAAGTGGCCTGAATTTTCGAGATACCCCAAATTGGTCGGGTCAAGAACCCAAGAAACAGATTGCCAACTCCAAGTGCAACCAGCATGGGATAGAGCCACTTTTGCCGATCCATCCTGAGTTCCTTCAAAAGCAACGACGCCACAATTCCGGCCGTGGTAAAAGCAGGTATGGTTCCTGTTAAAACAGGGGATAAAGGCTCCCATAGACCAGCAGCAGAAATAGAAAAACGGCTGTGTGAGATCATGGACAAGGCATTCAAAAGGGCCCAAAGAAGGACCATGTAAACAAGTCTTCCCCCGGAGAATAGATAAGCGAAGCTATTCAGTCCGTAGGCCCATCCAATAAGCCCAAGGATACCCCACCATTGAGGCTGCATCCAGAGATCACCTTCAGGACCGCCTCGGTATGTCAAGGCCAGCAGGGCAAAAATAAGCCATCCGGCAATCTTTAGAACTCTGTGCCACCGATTTGGCAGCGGGCTCCTTTTCCAGTCCAACCAGACCAGCGCTATTGCAACCGCCATCAGAATCTTCCAGGCAATGGGTCCGATAAGGGTGCTTTGGTCCAGCGTCTCCGAGTTCACCATGAAGAATCCGATAAAAAGAAGGGAAACTGTCCTTTCCAGGAGATGTATTGCGATTTCATTCGTGCCATGTCCTTTTTTGCGGCGATTGTCGATGGCAAGCGGAAGGCTGAGCCCGACAATGAACAGAAAAAGAGGGAAGATGACATCTGAAAACCCCAGGTAATCCTCTGTCGCTGAGGCGTGCCGAAGCCATTTGGGAACATCGGTCAAAGACCAGAAGTCATTGACCCAAATCATCAGTACCATGGTCAGTGCCCTGAAAAGATCGATCGAGGCGAGTCTCATAACCTAGTCTTCTTTGGTTGAGAGATCCAAACCCAGGGCCGCGCAATAGCCCTCGTTCGGACTGCAGTTTTCAAACCTGCTGTTCTCGACGTACTGATTCAAAACGGACACCATCTCTTCCGGTCTTATCCCGGATATGCTGTCCTTCAGGTTACGGATCGCTGAAAAGGCACTTCGGTCACTCTCTGCGTACTTCACAAAATTATCGTACCCTGGGGGTTTCCCGAAGTTCATGGGGCCACGGGTATTGTCCATTTTCTTGTAGGGCCAAAATGTCCAGTGAATGGAATTCTTGTCGAGCAATTCCCGGAAATCCCGGACCCAGGCATCCTCATTCTCACCACTCTCCCCCATCAAAATAGGCACATTGTGTTTTTCCCTGAAGTCGATGAAGGCCTGTATTTCTTTTTGCTCCGGAGGCATCCAGTACTTGTGAAAGGTATAGGCCAGCTTGTCGTCAAAAGGTTCGGAAAACACCGAAAAGTCGGTTTCCCAGATCGCCCCTCCAATGAAGACAATGTGATTGTCATCCACCTCCCGAATTGCACTGGTAATCCTTTTGTACAGAGGCTCTAAATTAGGTTTCAGAGTGTCCTTTTCAAAGTAGTGGGCAATGGGCTCGTTCAACAAATTGTAGCCGATTATCGTTGGGTTGTTCGAATATCTTTCGGCTATTTCACGCCAGATCTCTGTCGTTTGCCGTTTCATGCCCTCATCAACCATGAGCCACGGATAGCCATCGCTGTTGTCAATGTTGTCACCCGTCTGACCCCCGGGGGCCCCATGCATGTCCAGCAACACATAGATATCGTATTTCTCGCACCAATTCACCGCCCGGTCGATGTATGTATAGCCATGAATGTCTCTGCCCAGGAAATCATCGTGGGTCAAAAGGCGATAGTCAAACGGCAATCGAATGATGTTTACACCGGATTCTGCCAACCATTTAATGTCGGCTTCGGTGATATAATTCTCGAGAAAGGAATCCCAAAATTCAGTGGTCGCACTGTTGCCGATCAGCTCACGAATGGCCTGATCGATCTTGCGGGGTGAGTTACAATTCTTCAATTTGAACATATAACCCTCCGGTAGCAGCCAATTGCCTAAATTGACTCCCTTGAGGTGAATTCGCTCCCCTTGGGCCGAGAAAATATCTTTGCCCTGCACGTATGCAAACCTCTTTTCTTCCTTATTGCAAGCGAAACTTATCAAAAGCATCAATGCACATAGGACACCGATCAATCTCATATAATCGTTTTAATAAACTCAATCCGTTTGATAATTATTCAGTCCTCAAACTTCAAAGTCTGTCTAATTTGCATGAATCGCGGATGATTCATGATGTCTTCATTGTAAAAAACATCCGCATTGAACAGGTAGCTGCTCGCCTCCTTTTCTGACAGACACCTTTCCGCCCAGTCGAGGGCAGTTTCCAGGTCTCCGTTCATGTAATAAACGAAAAATACCGCAAACGGATCTTTGTAATTGTCTTCGTTGACCCGGGCAAAAAACCTTTCGGTGAGCTCGGATCTTTTCTGCTCATTTCCACACCTGGAATAAATGAAAATGAACACAGACTCCAAAAGTTCAGAGCTCCACTCCCCGGTAAGCTCCCGGGCCCGGGCAGCATCGGCCTGAGCCAGTTCGCATTTCCCCTGGAACATTCTTGCATACCCTCTTTTCGCATATCCCCAGATCCAGTTCGGGTGCAAGTCAAGGGCCTCGCTAAACGCGGATTCTGATTCTTCAAAGTTTGAGGCTAGCAGATGAACCCAACCTAAATTATGCAGGCTTGATATCGAAATAGGGTCTAATGAAATGGCTTTGTCAGCCAAAACAATCGATTCGTCGAATCTTTTCATGGCAGCCAGAAAAGCCGAATAACGAATATAGGCATTGGCATTGCCCGGATTGATCTCAATGGATTTCCTGTAGGATTCCTCGGCTCCATCCCAGTCGAACTCCCCATAAAACTTAATCGCCCCATCGACGTAAAAGGCTTCCGCTGAATTGGGATCCAGGGCCAGGGCTGTTTGGACGGCAGTTCTTGCCTCATTGAATATTTCTTCACGACTCGCCGTTGAAAACATGGCCTGAATGATTTTCTCATTGGCAATTGCGACATAAGCAGGAGCAAAACCGGGGTCGATCTCAATGGCCTCTCTAAAATGATCCAGTGCTCTTTCGGCTTCTTGTTGAGTAGAGCCGTAGCTGAGGGCCCTTCCCTTCATATAATGCACCTTGGCCTCGGGGTTGACAGGACCCTCAACTGTAAACTTTCCACTTTCTCTTTCCATGGAGTTTGGAAATGTACGGATCAGTGATGCAACAATCTGCTCTTCCAACTCTACGACGTTGCCGTCTTCGTAATACACTTTTTCCCCCCAGATCTGCACCCCTTCCCACAGGTTTATCAACTGACAATTGACTACCAGCTTATTTCCTACCTTGTCCACTCGTCCCGAAAGCATCAAATCCGCGCCAAGCTTTTCTTTGACATCGTCAGCGTTGCGTTCGGATTCATCCAGGATGAAGGTGGAATTTCTGGACAAGACCTGCATCTCGGTGCTCTTTGCTATCCGGTTGATCAGGTTTTCAGGAATTCCATCCGAGAGGTAGACCAAAGATGAATCCGAGGACCTGTTCTCAAAAGGCAAAACCGCTAGCTTGTTAAAAGAGTACTCTTTGTCAGATGCTTCGGGTCTCGTATTCGATGCACTATGGGTCCAATAATAGGCTCCACTGAACACCGTTAGGATGATGGCAATTCCATACGCCGATTTCTCCAGGGTGGTGATTTTTTGAATTCCCTTCTCACCGTGGTTCCAGTTCCAAATTACCGAAACAACGAACCCACCGATCAACAGAATCATTGACAGAGTAAGGAATTTCGGATTGAGGCCCAAATGGTTGCTGAAGAACTCAACGGCCTGGAGAAGGACAAAGGCCGCCGCGGGATATGCGACAAAAGACTTCCATATCTGTCGCTTTTCTATATTTTCCCAATACTTGTTCATGATCCGGTTGCTGATGTTCCAAGATACGAAAAATAATATCCAGGTAACTAATTATCAATGTCCGGACATGATTAATGCCCATTGGTCCCAACAGAGTTGCTTTTTCCACCTACCACAATTAGTTTTATTGAATTATTAGGAGTTGAGTCTTAGTAACATCGTAAATTTTCTTTTAACTGATAAATCAAACCCCATGAATACAACAAAATCAAACCTCAAGTTAGCACCAAAACTCGACATTTTAAAAAACTTTTCGCTGTTGACCTTGATGGTCCTGGCTCTATTCGCGTATTCTTGCAGCGATGATGATGATGACGACGATGTTGAAGACCCCGGGGACAAAGAACTTGTTTTGGAGGAGATTGCAATGGGGGCCCGAATACACGGCACAAACGGAATCAACTTTGGACCTGACGACAACTTGTACATCGCCAGTTTTTACGGCCAGGAAGTGGTTTCAATGAACAAGCAGACCGGTGAAATTATCACAAGCTATGGTGTAGACAAAAATGTGCTGGGTCCTGATGATCTTATTTTTCATCCTGACGGCGAATCGTTCTACTACACGGATATCCTTACCGGATTCGTCGGTCGCATGACCCTGGATGGTACCCTGCTGGGTTACCAGCAAGTCGCCCCGGGAGTTAATCCAGTCACCTTCTCAGATGATGGACGTCTTTTTGTGGCACTCGATTTTCAAGGTGACGGACTCTATGAGCTGGACCCCAATCTGGTTGATCCGCCACGTGCTATCGTACCCTACGTGCCTGACACGTTTCCTCTTGGGTTTTTAAATGCCTTTGACTTTGGTCCTGACGGACGCCTTTATGGACCCTCCTTTCTATTCGGTTTGGTTATCAGCGTAGATGTAGGCGAACCAGGTGATCCGCCAACTTCCGACCCATATGGAGATGGAACCGCACAAGTCGTGGCCGATGGGTTTACTTATCCTGTTGCAGCCAAGTTCGGACCGGACGGACTACTTACTTTGTTGGATCAAACCGGCGAAGTATTCAAGATTAATGTTGAGACGGGGGAAACGACCTTATTTGCCACCCTCCAACCGGGACTTGACAACCTCGCCTTTGACACTGACGGCAACCTGTTCGTATCCAATGCCGATTTTGGCTGGATCGTCGAATTGCTCCCTGGTGGTGAAACCCGAACCGTTCGAGAAGGAGGCATGATAGGTCCACAGGGACTTGCTGTACTTCAAGAATCGAATAGGGATGCCGTGTATGTTGGAGACGTTTTTAGAATGCAAAAATTCAATGGAACAAATGGAGACAGTGAAAAAGACTATAAAGGATATTTGGTGCCACAACCCGAAAAGCTGACCATGCCTTTTTCAGTTCAAGCCGATGGAGGAAACCTCGTGGTTTCATCCTGGTTCAGCACCCTCGTTCAGGTCTGGAACCCTCAAACGGATCAGGCCATTGAAGAGTTTGCCATGGTAGTCCCCATAGATGCTGTTCGCGTAAACAATGAGATCGTGGTTTCTGATCTCGGACAGGGCGGTGTGGTCAAAGCCAGTGACAACTCCCAGATAGCACCTCTTATTGTGGCTAGTGGCCTGGCCACCGACGGTGAAACCTTATGGGCAGCCGACTGGGCCACTGGTCAGGTTTTTCAGATCAATTATGAAGGAGGCAACGCTCAGGCACCGATTGAAGTTGCATCAGGATTGCTCAGTCCTGAAGGCCTGGCCTTTGAAAAAGAAGGATACCTGGTCGTTGTTGAAACAGGCGCTAACAGGCTTTCACGCATAGACCTGGCTACCGGAGAGGTGACCATGCTATTTGAAAACCTTGAACTCGGTCCCGCTGCACTCGAAGGAGCCCCTCCGACACTGTGGTTTGATGGAGTAACGGTGGGTCCATCTGGTAACATCTACGTTTCAGGTTGGGGAGCCAATGTTCTGTACCGCGTCTCCGAGGAATGACATTTCTCCTTTACTGTTATTGACCAGTATCAATAGTTCACTTGTTGCTAATCATTGCAGGTTAAATATGGCTTTACCATATTTAACTTGCAATTTGCTTGTCCCTTATGTTTGGCAAGAAGTACTTGATAAAGAATCATAAAAACAGTTTCTATACATATTGTAGATCCTTGTTTTTCAGAGGGTTTCTGTGCCTTGTTTTAATTCTGTCTGCCTGCGTTTTTTCATGCAGTGATTCAGGTGAAGATGATATCGAGATAAGTTTTCAAACTTTCCTGGAGAAAAATGATGGCTCTGAATGGATGCTGAGAAACGATTCACTCAAGGTTTACATTCGCATCAACAACAATGAGACGAACCTGATTGAACAATGGTATTATATAGACGAATCAAAGTGCTTCGATTATAAGCCCAACATATTTGTTCCCGGAAACTGTGTCATACAGGAAAATTCCAGCGAATGTTTTGTCATTCTGGGTGATCTGTTTCTATCCGACTACGAATCCATGACTTTTACCAATGAAGGCAACTTATTGCGAGCGGATATAACTCTTGACGAATGGAATGAAGAAACGGTTTTTTTTTCTAAATCCACTGAAAGTGTAGACGATTTGAAGAATTGTCTACCTGTCGACAAAATCACCTGCCTGTTCTTTAAGACTTGCCGTTAATTTCTTGGATGACAATTATCATAAGATATGACTGCTTCAGTCTCTATCTTTAAGGGTCAATCCAGACCATATGCTTCACTTCTTTCGCAAAATCCGCAGAGAACTTGTTGCGAACAATCAGTTCTATAAGTATTTGAAATACGCCATAGGAGAAATTATTTTGGTCGTTTTGGGAATACTAATCGCCCTTCAAATCAATACCTTAAGAGAAGAGCGGAAATCAGAGTTGTCTACAATTGAGATCTACGAGAACTTGCTCATCTCCCTGCGTCAGGACTCAACTGAAATAGAGCAAATCATTACCTTCCACAACAAATGCCTGGATGCTCAACAGAAGCTAATGACTTCCTCATCCGATGAAATTAAAACCGGACTGACTCCGGAATCATCGTATAAACTTATTCGTGACATTATTCAAGGTTCAGTTAGTTTTTTTCCAAATAGCGGTGTTTACAATAGCATCATTACGAATGATGAAATCGACCTGATTCAGAATAATGATCTGAAGATTTCTTTGATAAAGCTATACGATCATCACTATGTCAAATACTCAAATATTGATGCTGTGGTGGACAAAAAGTTCCAATTTCAGATATTCTCGGTAATTGATCAGAATATTATGTCCCATACTATGGACTCAACTGAAGGAGACGCAAAAATGATTTGGCAAGTATTTCCGGAGCGATTTCTTGCGAGATATGATGACCTTGTTCACGAAATAAAAGATACCCATAGAATCTTGTATACAAGCCGTCGTGTATTAATGGAAATTCAGGGTTCAATCAATGAACTGATCGATCAAATTCTCATAGAATTGCAAAAATTGAAATCAGATTGACTGGCATCAATTCATACAATGATCAAGATCATAGCACAGTAGGTCTAAATGGACTTTCTTTATAATCATTAAACAATTGACGGTGAACCTTAATAAGTTCTTCTCGGAGCTTGAGAGACGTAAAGTCTATAGGGTTTCTATTGCCTATGGCATCGCTGCATGGGTTCTGGCGCAAATAGCAAGCCTCGTCTCAGATAGTTTTGAAGCCGATCCCTGGGTCATGAAAATGATCATCATCATCCTGATCTTGGGTTTTCCGGTTGCGCTGATCCTTTCATGGATATTTGATATTGGCCCAGAAGGGATTGAGAGAACGGCTGCCCTTGAAGATTCCGAAGTCGAGCCCAACAAACCCATTTCGGTGAAAATGGTCATTAGCGTACTAGTCGTTATTATTCTGGTTGTAGTCGGGGGTAGGTGGTCTGTACAGCAATTCTTCATAACCAAAAAGGACCTATTAACTCTCTGGCGATCTTGCCATTTGACAATTTTACGGGTACGGATTCCCTGGAATATTTTGCTGAAGGCATGCAGTCCTCTCTCATTGGGGATATGCAGAAGATCAGCGCCCTGAGAGTGCCTTCCAAAACCTCCTCAAATTCTTTTAAAGATGATGCTGCTTCCATCCCTGAAATCGCCACTGAATTGAATGTAGATGCCGCAGTTGAAGGCTCCATTACCTGCATGGGGGAAGATTCCATTTGCGTTCAGATCAGGCTCGTTCGTGCATTCCCGGAGGAACAGCAACTGTGGGTGCAGGATTACCGTATCGAAAAAAAAGAAATCTTGAATTTCTACAACAAAGTGACCAAAGAAATTTCCCGGGAAATCGATATTGCGCTAACGCCGAATGAAGATCGATTGTTGGCAAAATCAAGAGCCGTGAACCCCAAAGCCTATGATGCCTACTTGAAAGGAATCTATTATTGGGGGAAACTTGATCAAAAATCGACTCAAAAAGCGCTGGAATGCTTCCAGCTGGCTGCTGAGCTGGATCCTGAGTGGGCCGATCCTTATGCAGGGCTGGCCAATGCCTGGGGGCTATTTGGGTTCTTTGGCTTTCTGCCAAGATCAGTAACCCTTCCGAAAGTTTATCCGTATCTGAACAAGGCCCTGGAGCTCGACCCTAATTCCGCGCAAGCGCATTATGTGGCCGCCATTCTGGCCGTTTGGACCGAATGGGACTGGGAGAAAGGCGAAAGGGAGTTTTTGCGATCGATAGAACTTAATCCAAATGACGGCTTATGCAGGCTGTACTATGCCCATTTGCTCATGATTCTTCGGAGGACTGAAGAGGCTTACGAACAGGCGAAAAAAGGAATCGAGCTGGATCCGATGAAGCCCTTGGTGCTGGTTCTTTATGGGGTTGTACTTCGCAATAACAATGATGATGTGGAAGGTGCCATTCGGGCTTACGAGAAATCTCTGGCCATTGATCCTGATTTTGGTTTTGCAAAGGGCAATTTAAATGATATCTTCATGGAAATTGCCTATCGAGAAGGCGACTATGAAAAATGGATTCAGCTCTGGAACGAAAAAGTCACTAAAGGTGGAGGATGGACACAGGAGGGTGCGGAAGCCGTTTTGAAAGTGTTCAAAGAAAAGGGTCATATTGCCGCCATTGAAGAAATGTTTAGAATGAACGACATTCATGGAAATGAATGTTTTATGTCTTCCAGCGTGAAGGCTGAAAGGTATATAAAATTGGAAGGGATTGACAAAGCCGTTGCATGTTTGGAAAAAGACCTTGAAATCCGAGAGACCTTTTTGCCCTATATTTCACCAAAATACAGTTATTTCAAATACCTGAAGGATGATCCCAAGTTCATCGCGATTCTAAAGAAAATGAATCTGCCCCATCCATGATTTCATCTTCTAATTGACTAGAAAAACATCTCTTCATCAATCACCATTCAAAATGCTGTTCGTCCAGCAGGCCATTAAAATTTCCTAACTTACAGACAAAGTCTCGGGGATTACTTCCTTACCCAAATCCAGCAATTACCGGTCAATATATATTTGAAACAGCACAATGAAAATCAAAACCCTGGAACGAACGAGTAAGAAGGAAATAGTGAAGGCCTTCAACGAATCCTTTGCTGACTACTTTACCCCTTTACAGCTATCCGAGCAGCAATTAATTTCGAAAATGGCAGCTGACAAGACGGAGCTAAGTCTGTCTGTTGGTGTTTTTGACAGCGAAAAGCTGGTGGGGTTCATTTTGCATGGATTTGACGTGGTTGACAATCTAAAGGTGATTTATAACGCCGGAACAGGTGTCATCCCAGACAAAAGAGGCGCTGGTCTGACCAAACGGATGTATCAATACATCTTACCTCATTTACAGGAAAGAGAGGTTGACTTGCTGCAGCTTGAAGCCATCACCCAAAATATTCAGGCGATTCGATCTTATGAGAAATCCGGATTTAAAATCGATCGGAAAGTATTGTGCTACAAGGGGGAAGTAAAGGTTTTAAGCACAAATCCCAATCTAGACGTACGACGATTTCAAGATTACAATTGGGATTTGTTACAATCTTTTTGGGATATTCAACCTACCTGGCAAAACTCAAAAAATGTTCTTGATGCCATGAAAAGTGACACGATTGCCCTGGGTGCCTATCTCGATAATCAATTGGTCGGCTACGCCATTTTTAGTCCGGACAATAAGCGAATCCATCAAATTGCAGTGCATGAGAAGTATAGAAACCAAAAGATCGGCACTTGCTTGATTGGTGAAATAATTGAATCCTGCGGCAACAATCTTTTCATCATCAACGTAGATGAAGGCTCAAAATCCACGCATGGCTTTCTGGAAAAAATCGGATTTGAAAATTTTCTCGATCAATTTGAAATGAAATTGAGCATAAAAAAAGGGCCAGCGACTAAGCCGACCCCTTTTTAATTAATGGGAAATTGTTATCCTAACTATAACCTGGGGCTTACCTACTGCACCTGTTCTGTATTCGTAATCACCGGAACTTCAATGGTCAAGAAAGTGTCTTGCCCTTGATCGTCTTCACCCTGGTAGAATTTGAAAATATAGGGTTCCGTTTGCAGGGCCTGAACAGGGATGGAAAACACCGTCTCACGTATGTTCAGGGTGCAGGGCTCATTGTCATGCACATGGGCTATGGGGTAGATCAACCGGGATGATCCCTCATAAAAGTAATCGTATTGACCATAGAAATAATAGCAGCTGCTCGGCAACTCTACAGTCACATTGAGCCGATAGGTCTGGCCAAAAATGAATTCATCCGGCACATCGGCATCCGTCACATTCACATACTCCAGGTGGTAGTCGTGGTCGTTGTCATCATCACTGCATGATACTGCGGTAGCTGCCACAGCAAAAAGGGTGAATAATAAATACTTGAAATTTTTCATTTTCATCGTTTTGTGTTTGGACAAAATTAACCCAGACCTTACAGCATTCATACGACACAAGATGTCAGAATCTCCTGTTTTAACAAAAGATTACCGATTTTAATCCGTAAATTGAACTAGAGAATGTTTTTTTTTAGAGTAAAGCTTCCAGCTATGAAACTATTACTATCATTTTTGATTTTATTAGTCAGCTTATCAGCTGTTTCCCAGGGTGTTAATCGTGAAAACATTATTGGAAAAATTATTGTTGAAGGGAGTGATCTAGAAGGTATTACCATCTACAACATCTCCTCAAGCAAAGGTACCGTAACCAACAAACAGGGTGAGTTCATGATTGCAGTGGCCGTGAATGACGTTTTGAAAATTCGAGCTTTGGTCTACCAGAACATTGATGTTGTCGTGAACCAAGCCATATTGGATTCGAAAAAGATGAGTGTTTATTTGATAGAAGAAATGTTCATGCTGGATGAAGTAGCTGTTCCCGACAGGGAGCTTTCGGGCAATATTGTGGCCGATGCCACTCGGGTAGAGCCGTTCAATCCTAAGCCTGATGTGTTCTATTTTGGGGTCAGCAATGCTGATATTTACAGTTTAGCCGACGACAGTGATAGTCAGGTAAGGCACCTCGACAGAAACGAACAAGGGAAAACCCTGGTGCACGGTCTGGATGTTGTAAATATAGTCGATCAACTCTTGATCCCGCTTTTCAGGTCTGAGGTGAAGAACAAAGAAGAAGTTGGAGTTCCGGAGGTGCCCGTCGCAAACATCAAGTACTACCTCGGATCAGACTTTATCGTAGAAAACTTTGAGATCCCCGAGCACCGCGTGGAAGAATTCATTCGGTATGTCGAAGATGATACGTTTGATTTCGACTTGCTGAACTACGGCCATGAGATTGAACTTCTTGAT
>JAUIKV010000060.1 GCA_030430615.1 Bacteroidia bacterium | reverse complement strand
AGCGAAGCGCATTCGCTCGAGATAAAGAGGATGCGCCCCCAACCTCTTTTTTTCATGCCCGGCAACAGGGCTCGGCTGAGTCGAACCCCGCTCATGAGGTTGACCTCCAGCATTGATTGCCAGTCGACATCACTGGTTTCCTGGTAGGTTTTGGCCGCATAGATGCCGACATTGTTCACCAGGATGTCAACCTCTGGCAGCCTGTCAATTATATTATTGACCTGTTCCGGGTTCTCAAAATTGGCGGCAAACCCAGAAATCTCAACCGTCGGAAACTCCTTCTTCAAGCCACTGATGGACGAATTGACGCTGTCTTTTGTTCTGCCGTTGAGAATGACATGAGCACCTTCCCGGGCCAGGACGCGCGCTATGGCATAGCCTATGCCCGCGGTTGAGCCTGTGATAAATGCGGTTTTATTTTCCAGTTTCAGATCCATATTCTATTCATTAAACTGTTTGTGAGTATTGATGAGAAATTAACCGGCCAAACCCCAGGGGCTGAACAAGAGCCAGATGAGAAGAACCAGCGCAATAAGTATAACAGTCAGTACCGTGTCGGAGGTCCATTTGAAGCGAACTGCCCTTTCGTTTTCCGCAAAGGTTACCGTGTCGAGAATTGCTGGATCTTTTGGTTTTCCTAGCTTGCTGAATCCGAAAAGGACAATTGTGCTGAATACGAACAGAACAATCGCGTAGTGCAGAAAATTGATGCTGAGAAAGAAATCGAGAACACCTCCTTCAGGCACCCGAATGATTCCCTCTTTGCTCATGTACTCAGTGACCAGCCTTAGCATGCCCAGAACAAAACCCGACCAGAGGGCCACAATGGCGCCCCGGGCATTGATTCCCCTGAAGAAAAGCCCAAAGAGGAAGACAGCTGCGATCGGGGGCGAGATATAGGCCTGTACGCTCTGCAGGTAGTGAAAAAGCCCGCCGCCCATCAGGGTTTTCATAAACGGGATCCATAGGAAGCTGGCAACCACAAGCAATAAGGTGGCGATCTGACCCACCCAGACAAGTTCCTGTTCGGTGGCCTCGGGTTTGTATTGTTTGTAAAAGTCAAAAGTGATCAGCGTTGAGGATGAATTGAACGCTGAGGAAAGCGAGCTCATCAGGGCAGCAAGAAGACCCGATATGGCCAGTCCTTTCAGGCCCAGGGGCAGAAAACCATTGATCATTGCCGGAAGCGCATGATCCGGATTGTCCAAAGAAAAATTGAGCATGCCCTTTTGAGAGAGGGCAAATGCGATTACACCCGGGATGAAAAATATAAAGACGGGCAACAGCTTCAAAAATCCGGCGAAAAGAGTCCCTTTGCGGGCATTGCTGATGTCTTTGGCCGATAGGGTTCGTTGGACGATAAACTGATCTGTGCACCAGTACCAGACCCCGAGAATAGGAGCTCCGAAAAGCATGCCTGTCCAGGGGTAGGCGGTGTCGTCATGGGGTCTCCAGAGGTTGAAGAACTGATCGGGGCTTGGGTTCCCGGGCGTGGTTGAGGCCACCTGAAGGGTTTCCATCATTCCATCCCAGCCCCCGAGTTGGTTGAGTCCGAAGTAAGTCACCGCTCCTGTTCCGGCCAATAGCACAAAGGTCTGGAGCATGTCGGTGTAAATCACCGCCCGAAGTCCGCCCAGTATGGTGTAGAAACCGGTGGCTACAATGGTAATGATCGCGCCGGTCCAGAAGGAGATCCCCATGGTTTCAAAAACCAGGGCTCCGGCGAAGATGATCAGGGAAATCTTGGTTATGACATAGGCCAAGACGGATATGACAGAGAGGTAATTTCGGCAGGCTTTGGAATAGCGTATCTCCAAGAACTCGGGCATCGTATACACTCCTGATCGGAGATAGAAAGGCACAAACACCCAACCGAGCAAGATCAATATCAGCGCTGCCAGGATCTCAAAATTCGCCTGCGGCATTTCTGCCCGTGCACCCGCACCCGAAACGCCGATGATGATCTCCGAGCCAATGTTGGAGGCAAAAAGCGAAGCGCCGATGACGAACCAGCCTGCTGATTTGCCAGCGAGAAAGTAATCTTTGGAATCCTGGTCTCCTGAAGCGCGGCCGCCGCCACGCGAGACGTACCAGGCGATCCAGAGCACCACTGCAAAATAGGCCAGTACGATCGTCAGATCGATGAAGTGGAGATTTCCGAGCATTCAGGTCGGGTCAAAGGTGTTGATTCGACTGGGGACGAAATTTCATCCGGCCCTCAATTCAGTTAAATGTAGTCAAAATTCACGAAATACTTACCAGGGTTCCAGTCCTAACAGCTTTTTGCCCAGTTCATTCAGCTCGGCACGGGGGTACTTTTCCTGTTCAAAATTTCTGGGATCCCCGGGGAAGGCATATCCGCTCGGAGCAATTCGCTTGTCCCAGGAGTTGATTCTCCATTGCCTGAGCTCCTCATTGTCTTCTTCGGCCGGCATCATCGAGATGTACTGTGCGATCCTGACCTTGTCTTCAGAAAGGTTTGGTCGGATGCCGTGGGGTTGTGTGCTATTGAAAATCAGAAGATCTCCGGCATTGAGTTTAACCTTGATGATGTGCTCCTCCAACCCTGAAATGTCGGGTTGAAAATGATCGCGATCTTCGGGTTGGGTCAGCTTCCAGGTATCGTAAGTGCGATAGAGCTCCGGGATGCACTGAAACCCGCCCATGTTCTCGTCTGTTTGGTCACAAAGGGCCAAAACACCCTGCACATTTTGCGGCCGGGTCTCGGGATCATAGTCCCAATGGATAAAACCCTTATATCCAAATCCCGGTCGGATCGGGAAGTTGAGATTGGCCCGGTCGATGGTGACCCAGAGCTTTTCGGTGCCCCAGATGTCGACAAACGCGTCATATATTCTTTGGTTCTGCCGATTGTTCCAAAGGGCCTGGTTGTTGTATACTTCAACCATTCCTGTGCCGGCGAGCTCCTTCATTTCGATTTCGGCCCGTGCCTCGGAATACCAGGTCGAAGGGTCGTTCTTGTCTTTTTCTTCAAATTCCCAGATGAAATCAGCCGTTTTTTCTGCCTGTTCCCTGCTTACGGCATTCTTGATTACGATATACCCGTTGTGCACCCAGAATTTCCAGTCTTCTTCACTCAGTACCCTCAGGGGTTTGCCGTTCGATCGGTCGTTCAGTTTGATCTGGCTCGTGGTCGCCGTCGACGGATTGCCAGGTATCTCCTTGTGATTCTGGTTGGGGCTCTCTCTTTCGTCTGTCTTTTGATCTGTTCTCATCTCGATTCTTTTTGCGTCTTTGGTTCTTTTATTTTTCTATCTCAAAATTAGAAGCGTATCCGTCTGAAAACAAATCCTATTCTGATCATTATTTGAATAATATTGATATTTATGGCTATAAATGGAATAAATAATGCAAATAATGTATAATTTTAGAGGATGAAAACAGAACTCGAGCATATCCTTCCCAAGCCCGGAAGTTCTTTCAGCCTCTCGGTGAATCCGAACTTCAGCGACCTGTTTTACTGGCATTTTCATCCAGAGTATGAGATCGTTTTCATTGATGGCGCCGATGGGAACCGCATGGTCGGACAGCATACCTCAGCATTTGAGAAAAACGACCTGGTGATGATCGGGTCTTACATTCCACACCTGAATTTTGACTACGGCATCCGGACCCCTTATGAAAAGGTCGTCATACACATCGGAAAGGAATTTTTAAAGAATGCGGAAGAAAACACACCCGAATTCCATCCCATTGTCAACTTGTTCAAGAAAAGTCGTCGAGGGATTGCCTTTGGAGAAAAAACCAAAAAGGAAATTGGCCCACGCATCATGAATCTGGCAAATCTCGAAGACCTGGAGCAGTTCATGGAGCTTCTCAGCATCTTATATGCCCTAGAAAGAGCAGAGGACAAGGAATTTTTGCATGAAAAAGAGGTGAAGAATCAATATACCTCAAGGGATCAGTCTCGACTTGATCGCATCTACAGCTTTGTCGATCAGAACTACACGCGTCGCATCCGCATCGAAGAGATAGCAGAGCTGAGTCACCTTAGTCCGGCAGCATTCTGTCGCTACTTCAAAAAAATGACGAGGCTGACCTTTACTCAATTCGTGAATCACTACCGAATAGACAAAGCCAAGAAAATGCTGCTGTCCGGGGAGAGCGTCACCAGCACCTGCTACGCATGCGGCTTCGAGAGTCTCTCGTACTTTAACAGGACATTCAAACAGATAACAGGAAGGATTCCCTCTTCGTTTTCAATTTTCAGTATCCCCGATAAAAATTGATCAAACGATTGTTGAGCTGCTGCTGAATGGGTTTTGTGAATTCCACGAACATCTGTTGCGGAGGAATCGGTTGTATGCTTCTTCGGTTGCAAATCTCGATCTGTTCATCGGTCAGGGCCCTGTCGTCTCCGTTGAAATGACCCCATTCATGAAACCATACAAACTGACCCGGAAAGTCCTGGTAGAGCAGGTCTTTGTTATCAAGTCCGCTGCGGCTGATCGTAAGGCTCACCATACCCCGTGAAACGATCTCCATATGATTGATTACTACATCGGCCTTAACCGATCCCAGCACTTCTTTTTTCCGGCCACCGGCCATTTCTACAACACCTACAACCACGCTGTCGCGCTCCATTTTTTCGACAATCTCTCTGGTATGGGTCTCACCGACGACGAAGTCCTCGAAATTGATCTCGAGCACCTGGTCGGGTCGCTCCAGGTTCACGCGCTCAGCCTCTTCAGGCGTATAGAAACGAATGAATTCATTCTGCTCTATGTTGTTGAGCGTATTGTTCACCTGGCGGTAGAATTCTTCTCCACTGAGCTCGTATAGCCTTGATTGAACAGGCCTCAGGTTGGCTACAACATGAAGAATCGCCCTGTGATAGGCTTCTTCGGCCTGGTAACCCACGTCCTTGTATCCGGGAACGAATTTATCCGCCCTCAGAAAGTGCTGATAGGCTCTTTTCGCGCCTTCACGTGTTCCGTCTCTCATGAGGCTCATTCCGGCGGCATATTGCTCCTCGGCTGCCAGGGGCTTCACGCGGTCAAGGGCCTTGTAGTATTTACGGGGATTATCTACGACCTGTTTGGCTCCCGGGGAGCGTTGAATGTGCTCGTACATGCCATTCAGTTTTCCATAGATGGCGGCTTCCTCGGTGTAGCGCATCGGAATATTGGCATTCTTGTTGTTTTCTATCTGATCCATGAAACTATTGACCGCACTCGGATAAGCGGAGGCCAGCACTTCACGGGCATTCTTATTGTTTGGGCTCTTTCGCAGCTTTTCGACGCTTCGCATCACGGCCTCATAATAGTTGCCCTGTTCATAAAGATTCTTGCTCGAATTGCACGCCACCAGCATGGCACCGGCGATAAGCGGCAGGAGGATATACAGCTTGATTTTGTTCATGACAAGAGTTTTTTTTCTGTCGGATTGTTTAATTGTCTATCCCCTTAACGCTCACCGGGGCAAAATATTGACAGAAGAAGTGAGAAAATGTTTGTGAATTCACGCAGAAACGAGTGTTTACCCATCAAGAGGCAAAGGTTACTCAGTCAGAGGGAGCTGATTCATGACGGAGATCTTTCTGCGGATCAGCGTGCTGTCGGCCTTTTTTCGCTGTCTTTCTTTGGTTGAGAACAGGTGCTTGTACTTGGCCTTGGTGATCTTGAAGTCCAGGTCGTCATCGGTACCTGTGATATCTATCCCGGCTTTGAAGGGCATTGGGGATTTGAGGATCGAGATGTGATAGTCGTAGGTCATGTCCAGTTTGTGCTGACCGCCGATGGCCACTTTGTAGCGGTCTACGGTAATGACGGAAGGGAATACTTCAATCATCGCGTCTTTAAACACCATGGCGAATTCCAGCTTGTCGATGGTGTTCCGCTCCTTGTTCTTGAAAAAGAGCATTTTGGCGATCTTCTGAAAAGTCTCGCCGTCCAGGATCACTAGGTCATCACCTTCAATGCGGGCAATGGCGTCAAGGGAAGGGCCCACCATGCCCAGGGATTTGTCGAGGTTTCCTGCACCCTTCATCCGAAAGTTGACTTCGCCCTCGAAAGATTGTGACATCGGAAGAAGGGAGTCGATGACCGGAAACAGGTCGGTAAGTTTGGCCAGGTCAATATCATACAACTTGAAATCAAAACCGAGGAACGCTTTGTCTTCTTGCTTCGAGGTATAGACCACCGTTGTAGCCATATTGGCTGCCATCGTGTTCATTTGGAGCGCCGAAAGGTTAAGCACCTGGTCTTTGACTGTTATGAGCCCTTGAACCTCCTTGATGCTGTATTTTTTGTAGAGAACCTCCTTGAATCTGCTTTGAAAACGCAGATCGAGATTTGCCGGCACGACAAAAGAGCGGGGTTCTTCCGGGGTTGAAGGGTCGTCTTTGGCCCGGGACTCGGAAACTGTTTGAGATTCAGATGGCTCAGTGTAATCCGCCTCCATCTGTTTTCGATATGCTGCACCCTCGTTCACTGCATAGATCATTTCGTTCACGTCTATCAGATCTGACGTGACCTCCAGCTCCCCTTTCAGCATTTTGCCATCTAGGAAGGCCTCACCGATATCGTAAACGCGACCCGTGGCCGTAATATCGGATTTTCCCACGATAAGTTTGGCGTGATCCAATTCAATGAGTCCGGGTTCCAAAATAATCTCCGTCTTAGGAATTTGTATGGCAAGAGGGTAAGCCGGAGTAAAAGCGTACATGGTGCCAAAAGAAACCCGTCCTTCCAGGGGCCAGTTTTTCCCAACGCGCGTCGATTTTAGATCGTACTTCCCCTGAATGAGGGCAACCCGTTTTGATTTGTAAAGTGCACCGGCAGAGTCCACCTGGAATTGAGAGATGATCACAGGTGTTTTGGGGGCGCCTTTCTTCGGGCTCAGCCCCAGTTTTCCATTCAAGTACTTTATTTTGGCCTTCAGGGAATCTCCCAGAACCAGTCTTGCATCGTCTATCAGAACGGATGTTCTCAGGGTGGCAATTTCACTTGTGTCTCTCAAGGGTGTGGATGCAAAGGTGGCCTCGAAGGTTTTTAACTGGCCTTTTGATGTCAAACCTTGCTCGAATTGAAGGTCGCTTACCAGTACTTTGCCACCAAGGATCTTGGTGCTCTTTTCGGTTAGAAGCTCGCTGTTTTGATCCTGGCCCGTAAGGATCTCAACACGGGATAGCTGAAAATTTAAACTGTGTTCAGGACTCTTTACGCTAAGGTCTTCAAGATTGAGTTTTCCAAGCACCTGCACCCTTCCGAAATCCTGCGCTTTTAGATCGGCCAGATCAAATTCCGCAGCAATCGACATGTCAGCCCGACCTTCCAGATCCATATTCCTTTTCAGGGGAAAGGTTTTCTCAAAGGCCTCCAGGTCGATCTCACCATTGAATTTGAGCTCCATCTCCCCCCGGTTGAACAAATCCTTGCCGGTGCCTGAAACCTTCAGATCGGTGCCGACCGCTTTGAATCGCATCTCGCGGATGTTGAAAATGGATTCGACTCCCTTGTCGGGTGGAATGTAGAGGTCGGCATCGACCTGGATCAGCTCGACCTGGTTCGGCTTGTTGTTGTAAGACAGGCTTCCGTTTTTAATTAGAAGGTTCGAGCGGATACCCGGCAGGGTTCCTTTTTTATATACCCCGTTTATCTGAGCATTGATCAGAGCCTCGCCCTGAGCCTTGTATTTTTCGGTCTTGTCAAACAGGGCCTCAGGGAGCAGATCGATCAGGGTATTCAGCGAGGGTACCTCGAGAGCGAGATCCAGGTCGACGTCCACCTCTTTCTCAACCGGGTTGGGTTGCAGGTTTCCCGATACTTCAAAGACAAGGTCATTGAGTGCCAGCTGTGCTTCATCAATAACTAAATTCTTTGAGCTCCGGTCGACTTCCATTTCCGTGATCAGATTCATCTCCAGGTTGTCTGTAAATGCCCCCTCTTTTTTTTGAAACACGATGTCTTCGGAGTTTACATCCAGGTCGAGAAGAATTTTATCCGGATCGTATTGGGCAATTAGATTCAGATCAAAGCCCTCCGTCCGAAAATAGTTCCCGGTATAACGGTCGTCGAAGATTAGCTCTCCATTGACAATGGATATGTCCTCCAAGTTGATGCTGGCTTTGAATTGCTCCTTCTCAACCTTGGTTTCAAGGCTGTCGGCCAGTACTTCCAATGTGTCTGTGGGTTTCACGATATCCCAATTGACTTCCCCCTCGGTTGTCACCAAAGCATAAATCTTGGGATTTTCAAACGAAAAGCGGTTGACCTCGATTTTATCGCGCAGAAAAGCAATCGGGTTGACGCTGACCACAGCATACTCGAATTCGATCAGGGTGTCTTGCTTCGAACCCTTCAAGGAGTCCCGGGGCGCGCCCATTCGCTTGACAATCGCGCCGTCCTCGAGTTCAAGCTTAAAACTGGGGAAAGTTTTAAAAAAGGTGAGCTCCACCGAGTTCAGTGAGAGCTCTGCATTGAGATTCTCGTTGAGGGCCTTCACAACCTTCGGTGTGATCTTGTCCGGGGTCAGCACAAACTGGAAGACAAAGCCAATCACCGCCGCTAAGAGAATGACAACGGCGACAAGGACGATCCCTGTCTTTTTCAGGATATGGATCAGCTTTTGTTTCATTAGTTGAAGCCATAAAAATACAAAAAAGGCCTTCAAAAAAATAGAAGGCCATTTTCAATGGTCTGAATCCTTTTTAGTGAACCCAGTCACCGTCGACATTCATTTTTGAGTATCCTCCGCAATCGCTCCGATCCCGTGTCAGCCAAATTATGAGATGATCCTACCCTGAAAAACATGACAAATGTCATCCTTTTTACTGTCCCTTGCCCGTAACTTTAAGTCAATCAAAACAATCGGCTTGAATTTTCACGGCCGGGTTGGCATTTTTATCCCCCTCTGCTCGCTTCTTTGAAGTATTCAAGCCCTTAGAAAACATATGGCTTCTTCCAAGGGTAATATCGAATTGGCCAACGGCTCTCGCATTGGTGTAGTCGGAGGAGGTCCTGCGGGAAGCTTTTTCAGTTTTTACGCCCTTGAATACGCCAGAAGGTTCGACCTCAACATTCACCTGGATATTTTTGAGCCCAAGGACTTCACTAAGGTAGGTGCAGGAGGTTGTAATCACTGTGGCGGTATTGTATCAGAATCTTTGGTTCAACACCTCGCCACGGATGGCATCATAATTCCTTCGAAAATCATACAGCGCGGCATTAACACCTACACCATGCACACCGAACAAGGTATTCGCATGATTCATTCGCCTTCAAATGAACATCGAATTGCCTCCGTATTTCGTGGCTGTGGCCCAAGGGGATGCCTGGACGTGAATCAGAGAGGCTTTGATAACTACCTGTTGGGCCTCTGCAGGGAAAAAGGGGCGGACGTGATTCATAAAAAAGTGGTTTCACTGGAAAGAGAGGGCGATCAGATTCGGGTCTCCACCTCCAAATCGGAAAGCAATATGTATGATCTGGTTGTGGGTGCGGTGGGGCTCAATAACAAGGCGCTGGAATTGTTCAAGTCAGTCTGCCCTTCATATACCTTGCCCGAGGTTACCCGGACCTACATCAGTGAGTTCTTCATGAAACCTGAGGATATTCATGCCAGTTTCGGAAGTTCGATGCATGTTTTCCTCCTGGATATTCCGCATATCACCTTTGGTGCATTGATACCCAAGGAAAATTATGTCACTCTTGTGCTTCTCGGAAAGGACATTGACAAGAAGGTTGTCGAAAGATTTATAACGACGGAAGAAGTAAGATCCTGCTTCCCCGAAGATTTTCCCATGGAGCGGGCGATGACCTGCACATGTTACCCTTACATCAACATAAAACAGGGGAGTCATCCCTTTGATGACAGGGTCGTCCTGATCGGTGACTCAGGGTCGTCAAAACTGTACAAAAATGGAATTGGCGCAGCGTTTCTCACCGGGAAGGCAGCGGCCAGCACGGCCATTTTTGAAGGGGTGGGAGAAGAGCATTTCAAAACTTATTACGAGCCTGTATGCAAGGATCTGGACAGAGATAATCAAGTCGGGAAGCTGATCTTTTGGGTCACCCAATTGATTCAGAAGTCTCCCTTGTTGAAAAGGGGTTTGTTGGACCGGTTGGCCAGGGAACAATCCGAGAATGAATCTTCAAGGAAATTGAGTTCGGCGCTTTGGGACACTTTCACTGGAAGCGAGGGGTATCGCAATATTTTTAAAAGATTCTTGTCTCCCCGGCTTTTAATGGGATTGGCCTGGAGTCTGATTTATTCCAACACACCTTTCTCAAAAGGGAAAGTTTATAAAAAACAAAAAGCTGGCTTGGGACGATTCTATGAAGACGGAGAGATGATCATCAAACAAGGAACCAAGGGAAATTGTCTTTACGTGATTCAACGGGGTAGAGTAGAGATAATCAAGGAGACTTCAGAGGGCGACGTGAAAGTGGCTGAACTGGGTGAATCGGAATTTTTTGGGGAGATGGGTTTATTCGAAGAGGACGTGCGCTCCTGCACCGTTCGGGCGATAGGTGACACTCAGGTTCTAACAGTTGACAAGCGAAATCTCTACAAGTCGATTCATCAGGATTCCTCATTGGCCTACAGGCTCCTGGAAACAATGTCGAATCGCCTTCGGGAGGCCAACAAGATGATAAGAAATCAATAGTCGATGAGATCTATTTCAGTGATCTGAATCAGACGATAAGCAATAATAAAATTAATCAATCAAAACCCTCAACTATGAAATTATTTTACTTTTCTAATCCGGTGAACAGGCAAAGCCAGGTGCCGGAACAAAAGGCTCGCAGTCACATGCTGGAACTCATGAGATTTGTTCTGCTATCCGGCGTGATGTTTTTAATGGGTGTTTTCTCGGGACATGCCCAGCAAGGAAACGGAACAAAAGACATTGAAGTACGAGCTTGTTCGGAGTACATTGGCAACGGGCTCTACGAGGTCAGTTTCAGCTATGACAATCCCAATAAAAAGGATGTGGTAATTGCAGAGGAAGACAGCTATGTGGTCTCCAACAAACGCAAAGGAAAAATGAAGGGAGTCAATTCCTTCAAACCAGGGCGAATGGACAAGGCCTTCACAAAGGTGATCAACGAGCACGAGGAGGTTTACTGGACCGTGTTGAATCCGAATGGGACCAGACACGAGGTTTGGGCTTCCGCCAACTCTTCTCACTGCCCGGATGAATACAGCGGTTCAATATTTCCTCTTTTCGGCCAGGGTACCGGTAAGGAGATCAACCAGCTCGGGGTGGAGCTCCAGGCACTGATCGACGGAACTGCAGGGGATGAGCCCACTGATCTGGTGTTTCAGATCAACGACGAGAACGAGATTCTCCTGGAACTCGTTCCCAGGGATGGCAAACTCTCAGAGGTGATCAACCTGCTGCAGACAACTTTCACAAGGGTGTACAGCTCTGATCCGGCGCTGACCGACTTCCTCGTCGACCCGACGCTCATGATCGCAGAGGACTTCCAGGCCATAGACCTGTATTTCCCCATTCCGCGGCTTTTTGAGCTGAACGACCACTCCGATGCAATCAACTTTGCACGACCTATCTATCCTTCGTATCAGAACGGGGAACGTTTTGACGTTATTTCCCAGGGTGATGCGGCACAGGTTTCTGATCTCGTCAAGGAATCCTTCCGAATGATGAGGAACGGGGAGATCGTGGAAGTCGATGGTGCCGGAGTCAAGATCGGGGTCATCTCGAACAGCTACGACACCCAG
>JAUIKV010000307.1 GCA_030430615.1 Bacteroidia bacterium | reverse complement strand
TGGAGTATCTGATTCCGATACGAAAGAAATCGAAATCGAGACCTCTTCCCAAACGTTGGAATTGAATGAAAATGTGGAAGTCTTTCTCAAGAAGGACCTGGGGCTTAAGGCTGTTTTCTGGGCCTATGTCTTTCCCTTTATTTTGTTGTTTGCCGTTTTGTTGGTTGCCTCCACATTGTTTGATGAGTGGATTGCCGGTTTATTGGCTATTGGAGTCCTGATTCCCTACTACTTGTTGCTCCATGTGTTAAAGAGCTCCTTTAAGAACGCATTCAAAGTTTCTGTTTCAAAAATAGCCTGAAAATGATTTCTTCAATTATGTATAGCGCCGTTTTACTGTCTTCGATTGGAACAGTGGCTGCTATCATTCTATTTGTGGTCTCCAAGAAATTCTATGTTTTTGAAGACCCATTGATCGCTGAAGTCGAAGACGTACTGCCAGCGGCCAACTGTGCCGGTTGCGGTTCTCCCGGATGCAAGGCTTTTGCCGAGAAGTTGGTGGCCACTGATGACATTTCAGAGTTGTTTTGTCCGGTCGGGGGAAACGATGTCATGAAGCAGGTTGCTGAGATACTGGGTAAGGAAGTTGCAGAAAAGGATCCGACTGTTGCTGTGCTGCGCTGCCAGGGCAGTTGTGATGTGAGACCGAAAACCACGGAGTACCAGGGCCCTAAGTCTTGCGCGATCTCAGCTTTGATCTACAGTGGGGAAACCGACTGTCAATATGGATGCCTGGGTGATGGGGATTGCGTTGATGTATGCCAGTTCGATGCCATGTACATGGATGAGAGCACAGGGATACCAGTGGTAATCACGGATAAATGCACCTCGTGTGGGGCCTGTGTGGACGCCTGCCCAAGGGACATCATCGAAATGCGGCCACGCAACAAACGTGATTTGAAGATCTATGTGGGCTGTTTGAATGAAGACAAGGGTGGAATTGCGAAGAAAGCCTGCCAGGTGGCCTGCATCGGTTGTTCCAAATGCGAAGAGGTTTGCCCGAAGGATGCGGTTCTTATGCACGATAACCTGGCCTATATAGATCCTGAATTGTGCACCCTTTGCCGAAAATGTGTGGAGGTTTGCCCGACCCATTCGATCATTGAAACCAACTTTCCTCCAAAAAAGGTCAAGAAGCCCAAGAAGGCAGAGAAGCCTGTCAAGGCTGAGGCCGCCGTGCCGGAGAAACAAGTAAAGGTGGAGGCTAAGGTTGCGGAGGCAAGTGTAAAACAAGCAAGTGTAAAAGAAGCAATTGTCAAACCGGTAAAACCAAGTCCAAATGCTTAAAACATTTCCAAAAGGAGGCATTCACCCGGAGGAGAATAAAATAACCTCGGCAAAGGCCATCAAGAGGATGTCTGTGCCCAAGGTTGTGTATGTTCCTATTGCTCAGCACATTGGAATCCCGTCTGAGATTGTCGTTGACAGAAAGGACAAGGTGGTCATTGGTCAGGTTATCGCAAAATCCGGTGGCTTTGTTTCGACCAACATCCATTCTCCCGTTGCCGGAACAGTTACCAAACTGGATAAAATAGTCGACAGCAGCGGGTATAAAAAACAATGCATTGTTATTCGCACCGATCAAAAGGATGAATCGAATTTTCGTGAAGTCGAGTATACCTTGCTCGAGGAAATCCTGATGTCTCCTAAAGACATTCTTCAGCGGATTTCTGATTTTGGCATAGTTGGTCTGGGTGGCGCAACCTTCCCGTCTCATGTGAAATTGATGGTGAAAGAAGACAAGAAAATTGATTGTCTGATCATCAATGGGGTGGAGTGTGAGCCCTATCTGACCGCCGACCACAGGCTGATGCTCGAAAAAGCAGACGAGATCATCGTCGGGATCCGAATCCTGATGAAGGCTTTGCATGTTGACAAAGCCGTGATCGGAATAGAGAACAACAAGAAAGATGCAATTTATGCTTTGAGGAAAGCAGCCCGGTCGGATGAACGCATTCAGGTAGCTGCGCTCCAGGTGAAATATCCGCAGGGAAGTGAAAAACAGCTTATAAAGGCGATTTTAAAAAGAGAGGTGCCTAAAAACGGTCTGCCACTCGACGTTGGCGTAATCGTCCATAATGTAGGGACTATTTATGCGATTTATCAAGCCGTACAGCACGATCAGCCTTTGATCGAGCGGGTTGTCACGGTTACCGGAAAAAAATTGGAAGAACCTTCCAACTTTTGGGTGAAA
>JAUIKV010000306.1 GCA_030430615.1 Bacteroidia bacterium | reverse complement strand
GCGCTGATTGCAAAAATATTCGTGACGAAAGGGACACCTGGCATCAACTGGAAACCTATTTAACCACTCACTCCAATATGACCTTTACCCATGGCATTTGCCCGGCATGTGAGAAACAAGCCATGGGGAAGTTGAAACGCGAACAATGGGTTCAATAAGGTTTCATATTGCATGAAAAAAGAAGATGTGAACAGGACATGACAAGAGGGATTTCCTGCGCGGCGGTTCGGGGAAACCCCCTCACACTCTCCGGTCAATGTCCTTTACGGATGAGGTAAAGTCGGAGGAACACGCACACGCAGAATCGAAAGAGGAAGCCGGTTGAATATTTTCTCTCAGGTTATGCGAAAATTTTTCGCCCCAATAAAGCCCATTGCTGATAAGAGAAGATGCTAATTGACTCATCCTTTATAAATCGGTAGCTTAAAAGGGGAAAAATTCATGAATGATTCCAAATTTAAAAACAAGGATAAGGATTGAAATCTAAAAGAATTGTTTCCATCGTTGGTGAGGTTACATTAGTCTTTTGATCGAATTAAAATCCCCTTTCGTGCCGTTCCTCCACCTGTCTCGACATTTAAAAATGTCACCCCGGATCGTAACCCTTCTGGCACGACGGCTTCCAGGCGCTCATCATCCACAAACGAAAATGCCTTTGCCGGCTCTGAACCAAAGGTCACACCGTGTAAGCATTCTTTTTTCTTTCCAAAATACTTTCCCTGCACCACAACGGTATCACCGGTTTTCATTTCGTCAGGTGTTACATGATCAATTTGAGGACGGACGCTGGAATCACAGATGGGATCATTTTTGACCTTTTGCTCATCAAACCCCTTAATCGATTCCGGTATCGCAAAACCACCTTGCTCCTCCTCCGCTTGACCGGATGTTCCTTGTCCCCATGAACTAGCCACCCCGATCAGGCTAATACCAAAAAGAATAAGGGGTCCAAATCGGTAGGGAATCCTCTTCAACATGAGAAACCTCACAAGTTAAATTGTTAGGGAAGGTGTCTTTTTTCCCTCCTCAGCCAAGGCAACCATGAACTCATCATCTGCCGTATTTCTCTTATTAGATTCCTCTTGCCGCCCCATCGTCAATCACCAAACACATTGGAAGGGATCTCGCAGCCTCAGAGAACTTCGAAAAATCCAAAAATTCTATCGTAATCCTTTTTTGTGCCTCCGGACCCCTTGAGCTACTTCAGAATACCGCATCCGTGTTCACCGAATGCCGACAAAAAATTCTCCTTAACTTCGAACCAATTTTCGATCCTAGTCGGCGAAAACTGTCCGTAGTAGAAGCGAATGCCCCTCGTCCATCCATGAATCCAGACCACGACGGACAACCTGGCTAATCTGAATAAGCAAAGAGTGTACAGGCTGAAAGAAAGTGGTAGGTTGAATGAGGATGACTATGAATGAAAATTTGAACTCTCCGATCCAGACCAATCGAATCCGCGCCTTCCCTTGAGCCCCCTGGAAACGAGGGATCAAGTTTCATCCGACCGGTTCGAATCCCTAGAGGATCGGTGGAGAGTCCCTCAATAACCGTGACAAGACAAGTCAGGGTACTGGGTTCTATGTCCCGACATACATGCGATTGTGAAAATCGGCATGCCTTTCTCACAGTCTGCCGGAAAATTTACCGAATGCATTTAACCACAAATTAAAAAAAAAACAGGACAACCAATCCTCCGACCACTAATAGTAAACGCCCGTAATCCCAAGGTCTGAATCAAAGCACGCATCTCTGGGACGAGATCTCTGCCCCCACTGGAAGGGCCTGACAAAGCCACATCGATACCCGCCATCGGCACAGTCTTGGCTTCCTCATTACGCTTCAGTCCAGCCAGTGCCCGGCCTAAAGCCAAATCATGCCCTCTAGAATAAATTCACAAACTGAAAACACCATAAATAACCATTCCTGTCTTTCTGACCATCAATGCCGTTCTCATGATTCGGTGCCTCTGGACTGAAAATTCCCATATAGCCGGCAAAGACGAGAAAGATGGACTTCATTACGTAAGCCAGGAGGAGCTAGCGTACGTTTTAGGGACGAAAAGGACAGAGCAGGGAAGGTGGATGTGGATAAACCTTGTCAGGATAACGCCAAAACTGTTTTTTTCCATCTGCATGTCCATTCGGTCAAGACGACCTACAGTAGACGCATGAACCTCATGGACCATGCATGGGGAACGAGA
>JAUIKV010000059.1 GCA_030430615.1 Bacteroidia bacterium | reverse complement strand
GCCTTACGTTGCGATAGACATGAACCCGAAAGATCCCGAAGAGCGATTGGATGCGGTGTTTTTTTCGCCTCACAAGTTTCTTGGAGGCCCTGGTACCTCAGGGGTTCTCATTTTTCATAAAAGCCTTTATCACAACATGATTCCGGACAACCCAGGTGGTGGAACCGTGAACTGGACCAACCCTTGGGGAGAGCATCGCTATCTCGATGACATCGAAACCCGGGAAGACGGGGGTACGCCTGGCTTTCTTCAGACGATTCGCATAGCTCTTGCCATTCAACTCAAGGAGGAAATGGGCGTGGACAACATTCACAAGCGCGAGGAGGAGATCGTGAGCCGTGTTTTCGAGAAGCTGGAAGGCATTGAAAATCTAACCATGCTGGCTGGTCAGCACAAAAACCGACTCGGCGTCTTTTCTTTTTATATTGACGGATTGCACTACAACCTGGGAGTCAAGCTCCTCAATGATCGTTTCGGCATTCAAACCCGTGGAGGATGCTCCTGCGCCGGAACCTACGGGCACTTTTTGCTACACGTGGATCAGCAGGAGTCCAGCGCGATGATTGACCTGATTGATCAGGGTTGTCACATCGAACGTCCCGGGTGGATTCGGATGTCGATTCACCCTACCACGACAGACGAGGAAGTCGATTTCATTTGCGACAGTATTCGGGCGATGGCAGAGAACTTCGAGGAATGGGCGAAAGACTACGATTACAATTCGGACAGCGGAGAGTACCGGCATAAGTCCTTTGAACCCGCTGAGTACAAAATGGTTCGCTCCTGGTTTCAGACATGAAGCCCAATTACCGCGACTTTCCGCGCATATGCTTGAAGCGCTTGTGCGTCCAGAAGTAGAATTCCGGTTTTTTATGAATCTGGTCTTCGAGGGCTTTCAAATAGCTCTTTGTAATGGCATTGGGCAGGGCTTTTTCGGGCTCCTCCTCCAGCAGCAGGAATGTAGACTGGTAAACACCGCGTTTCACCTGTTCGGTCTGAAAATAGAACACCGGATAATTCATCTTTCTGGCTATGGTCTCAGGACCGATTTCGACAGGGACCTCAACATTTAAAAAAGTATCCCAGTACTTGGCCGTTTTTAGTTTGGGTGATTGATCTGACAAAAAGCCATAGGCCTGGATGATTCCCTCTTTTTTATTTTTCAGGATCTCGGGATAGAAATTGCGCTTTTCAACAAAACGAACCCCGAATTTATTGCGGGTCTTCTTCATCAGGTTGTCAAAGTACTTGTTCTTGAGCTTCTTGTAGACCACGCTCATGTGATAGTTCAGGCTTTTTTCCACGATAAAAGACACCCACTCCCAATTGGCGTAGTGGCCTGAAGTAAAGATGACGCTTTGCCCTTTCGCATAATAGGGATCCAGGAGTTCGGGATTCGTGATCGACAGGCGCTTGGAGATTTCCTTTTCACTGATGGTGAAGGATTTTATCATCTCAAAAAAAACATCGACAAAATGTCTGTAAGACCGTTTTTCGATTTCGCGTAGCTCGCTCTCCGCCTTGTCTGGGAAGGCCAGGGCCAGGTTGTTGCGAACGACCTTTTTTCGATACCCGAGCAAGTAATACAGCATGTAATACACGAGATCCGAAAATACAAACAGAATTCGCATGGGGAGGTTAGAGAATAACCACAGCAGAGGGTAAGCGATCGCGAAGACGAGGAGTTGCATACAATACTTTTACACGGCAAATATCGCATATATATTTCTTTTGGGTCACATAAAAAGCAGGGTGGGGTTAACTTTGTCGGGGATAATTAATAAATTCGTACCGCACATGTGGTCCGGCAGAACCTTGCCGCTTCAGGCCATGAACGCGAAGATTTTATGAACACAACGGTTTTACTGATTATCATCGCCAATGTCGCAGTGTCCTTCAAAGGATTCAAAGACAGGCTTTTTTTTGAGAAGTACAAATTCCAGATCGGTCCGATCGTAAGAGGCGAAAAAATCCGGATTCTCTCCTCAGGTTTTTTGCACGTGGATCAGGCGCATTTGTTTTTCAATATGCTTACCCTGTATTTTTTCGCCGATCCTGTGATGCGATACATAGGAACTCCTCGCTTTCTGGCGATCTACTTTGGTTCCCTGCTTGCCGGCAGCCTTTTTGGACTCAGTTTTCACAAAAAGGAGCCGTATTACAGCGCAGTTGGGGCTTCTGGTGCTGTCATGGGCGTGGTGTATTCTGCCATTATGCTGAACCCGGGAATGAATCTCTACCTCTTTTTTATCCCGATTCCGATTCCTGCTTACATCTTTGGGGTAGGCTATTTGCTTTATTCGATGTTCGGCATGAAAAAACAGTGGGGAAACATTGGTCACAGTGCCCATCTTGGAGGCGCTATTGGAGGATTTGTTCTGACTATCCTGTTGTATCCCAGCGTTTTGATGAACAACCGGCTCATTGTGATAGTTCTTGCGGTCCCCATTATCCTGATGTTCGTTTTCAAGGATAAACTGGAGCGAAGCTGAGTCTTTCATTTTGTTTGATTCATGCCCGATTAATACCCTGTTTTTAGTACATTTGCCGCATGTTTGAAAAAGCAGCCTGAAGTGCTGCTCCAATGACACGAACAAAACATGGAAGAAAAAAAATTCGATCTCAATTCGTTGATAGGCTTCGTTTTGCTGGGTGCCATCATGATCTGGTACTTTTACATGAACCAGCCAACGCCAGAGGAACTTGAGAAACAGAAGACCGAGCAGACACAGGAGGCCGAGCAGGCCGATTCCCAAGAGACAAAAGACACCTCAATAGCTCCAGAGACGCAGGTGCAACAGAGCATGGATGGAGTTTCAGATTCCATTGCCCTGGTCAATGCCAATAACCGTTTGGGTATGTTCGCTTACAGCAGCAGCCTGCCCTCCGCTACAGATAGTGAAACCACTCTCGAGAATGACCTGGTTCGAATCAAGGTGTCGAACAAAGGGGGGCAAATTACAGAAGTTTTGCTCAAGAAATTCACGACCTACGATCAAAAGCCATTATACGTCATCAAAGATCAGAACGCTCTCTTTAATGTCTCTTTTGCCACCCAGGACAATAGAAACCTGCAGACGAAAGACCTTTACTTTGAGCCCGAATTGACCCAAAATGGAGAGAACCAGGTGCTGTCGATGAAATTAAAGGTATCCAGGAGCCAGTATCTGGAATACCGATACGAGCTCAAGCCTGAGAATTACATGCTTGATTTTGGCATTCGGTCTCAGGGGATGGATCGCGCGATAAACACGTCCGAGTCGGTAAGGCTGGACTGGAAGCTCAGAAGTTTTCGAACCGAGAAAAGCATCAAGTACGAGAACCAATACACAGACTTGCGCTATTTGCAGGATGGGGAATTCGAGTACATGAACGCCATGAGTGACGAAGATGAGGAGGAAGCGAAAGATGTGGGTTGGATCGCTTTTAAACAGCAATTCTTTACATCCGTTCTCCTCACCGATGAGCCTTTTGCAACAGCTGAGCTCAAATCTTTGAATCTCGTCAAGGACGAATACATCGATACGGTATATACCAAACAGTATTCAGCTTCGATTCCGCTTGAAGCGAAGAACGGAGAGTTTGACTACAGCATGAACATGTACTACGGACCGGTGGATTACGCTGTGCTTAGCACATACAAAGGAAAGCAGCTCGACCGCATTGTAAGTCTCGGTTGGGGAATCTTCCGATGGATCAACAAATACGTTTTCATTCCTGTTTTCAGCGTTCTGAGCTCAATTATCGGAAATTACGGAATAGTAATTATCCTGATGACCATTGTGGTGAGAATCATCATGTCTCCCGTAGTATACAAATCCTACTTGTCAAGTGCAAAAATGAAGGTTTTGCGTCCGGAAATGGTGGAGATCAACGAGAAATACCCAGGAAAGGACAATGCAATGAAAAGGCAGCAGGAGACCATGGCGCTTCAGCGAAAAGCAGGTGTCAACCCCTTATCGGGATGCATCCCGGCTTTGATTCAGATGCCGGTGTTCTTTGCCTTGTTTCGATTCTTCCCGGCCAATATAGACATACGACAGCACGGTTTCCTCTGGGCGGATGACCTTTCGGCATATGACGAAGTGCTACAGCTTCCTTTCAAGATTCCTTTTTACGGAGATCACGTGAGCTTGTTTCCAATTCTGGCCTCGATCGCCATCTTTTTCTATATGCAGATGACGCAGAGTCAGCAGATGAACATGCAGCAACCTCAGCAGGAGGGAATGCCCGACATGCAGAAGATGATGAAGATGATGATGTGGTTCTCGCCCATCATGATGATGTTCTTCTTCAACAGTTATGCGAGTAGCTTGAGTTTGTACTATTTCGTCTCAAACCTGCTCACGATAGGAATCATGTTGGTCATCAAGAACTTCATCATTGATGAAGACAAGATTCATGCACAGATCCAGGAGAACAAAAAGAAACCACAGAAAAAGAAAAGCGCTTTCCGTCAACGACTGGACGATGCCATGAAGCAGGCACAGGAGCAGCAGCAAAGTCAGCGAAAGCTCAAAAAGTAATCGGGACTTTCAAGATGATTATCAGCCCGTTTATCAGTCGGGGGATTCGTAGATCATCTTTTTGAGGAAAATGTAAAAGACATTTGAGCCGGCCTCCAACTCTGATAAGGGAATGCGCTCGTCAATCCCGTGAATGCTTTCTACTTCCGATTTGGTTATACGTGCGGGTATCGATCCGTATGCCGGGACGTTCATTGCCCTGAAATACCCCAGATCATTTATGTTGGGCATGATGACATCGATCGTTTTCGCCTCCGGATACGCTTCCTTGATGGCACTTTTCAGGTTTTTGTAGAAAATGCTTGAATTTGAGCTTGGTTTATTGGCGGGGGTGGATTTGATGACCTTGATGCTTATATTTTCGTTTTTCAGTCTCTTTCTGATCTCATTCTCAAATTCTTTCTCATCCGTTTCAGGGAGCAATCGGCAGTCGAGCCCTGCTTTAGCCACAATGGAGTTCGTATTTATCGCCTGACTGCTCGAATTCAGATTTGTCAGGGTCAAGGTGTTGGAAAAAATGGAGAACAATTCAGGGGTTTTTCTCAATTGAGAGACAATAATCGGTTTAAAGAGTCTCGGGTGTTTGAGCGCAAATCGTTGGATTCCCTTCTGGTACTCGGCCATGCCTTTCAGGAATTCCGTATTGACATCATTAAAAATAGCCTTCTGCTTTTTCCTGGTCAATTTTTGGAGAGCCGTTACCATTTCCTTGTTCGCATAATACTCCGGAGTAACCGAACCGTGACCAAAACCTTCAATCTCGATTTCGAGCTCTATCCAGTAGGCTCGTTTGTGAGCTCGTGAGATTGCATAGATTGGATTGGGAAAATCCCCATCCATCAAGGTTGCAAGATCAGAGGGTCCTTCACCTATGACAACAGCCGCATTGATATCTTCGGAATAGTTCGCCAAAACGTGCTGCATGCCACCCGTGCATTGGGTCTCTTCACATGAAACCGCCAGCAAGCTAATGTTGTATGGGCTGTTCTGATAGTTTTCTACAGACTTGATTCTGGAAATGGCCTCAAGGTGCATCACGGCCACTCCTTTGTTGTCGATCGCTCCTCTGCCATAAAGATATCCCTGATCAATTGCCCCCGAATAAGGACCGTGGGTATTTCCATCATTCTCAGGTACGACATCGATGTGGTTCATCAGTATCACATTGGGTCTTTTCTCCTCCAGGGGGAACAGGGAGGCCATAAAATTGAACTGACCATCTTCCTCACCCATCTCGGTGATGTGCAGACCCCGACTTTCGCAAAGGTTCCTGAAAAAAAGACCTGCTTGCGCTTCCATTCCACTTTCAGAGGGTATTTGCACGTAATTACTGAGAACCTCGGCTGATGTCGCAACAGCCGGCTCGGATCCCGTGAGTTTGGCTTGTTGGGCCAAACCGGAAAACATGCAGAGCAGAAATAGCAGTTGTAATGATCTGATCATAGGTGATGCAATATAAAAAAATGGGCTGAAAAAGATTGCGGATTCAAGGCATTACTGAGAGAAAACAAATGGGAAAATGAATAATTTTCGGATATTTGCCGTTGACCCGGAGCAACCGGCCGATTCGCATCGGAGAAAATTCTAAATGATCTTATGAAACCGAGCATCCCTAAAGGCACCCGTGACTTTTCATCTTCAGAAATTGCGAAGAGGAGATACATATTTGAGACGATTCAAGAGGTTTTTGAATGCTACGGATTCGAGCCGATCGAGACGCCATCTTTTGAGAACTCGAGTACCCTGATGGGAAAGTATGGGGAAGAAGGAGACAGGTTGATCTTTAAGATTCTCAATTCTGGGGACTACCTGCAAAAGGTCTCTGATGAGCAGTTGGAAAAAAGGGACCTGAACCAGATTGCCTCAAAAATAACGGAGAAGGCCTTGCGATACGATCTGACGGTTCCTTTCGCACGTTATGTGGTGCAACATCAAAACGAGCTCGTCTTTCCGTTCAAGCGCTACCAGATACAGCCCGTGTGGAGAGCCGACAGGCCTCAAAAAGGAAGGTTCCGGGAATTCTATCAGTGCGATGCTGATGTGGTGGGAAGCGACAGCCTGTGGCAGGAAGTGGAATTTGTCTCATTGTACGATGCAGTTTTTGACAAACTGGGGCTTGACGACGTTGTCATTCGCATCAACAATCGAAAGATTCTAACCGGTATCGCTGAGTTGATCGGTGCGGGAGAGAAATTGATCGACTTTACGGTGGCCCTTGACAAACTCGATAAGATCGGACGCGAAGGTGTGTTGAACGAGATGCGAAACAAGGGTATTTCTGAGGAGGCACTCGCTAAATTGGAGCCTGTCTTTGAGCTGACAGGGAGCAATCTCGATCAGCTTCAGGCCCTGGAATCCTTGCTCATTGATTCTGAGACAGGATTGAAAGGAGTCGAAGAGCTTCGTTTTGTAGTTGAGAACCTGGAAGAGCTGAAACTCGAATCAGCGCGCCTTGAACTCGATATTACCCTGGCTCGCGGGCTCAACTACTATACCGGAGCCATTTTTGAGGTGCAGACCGATAAAATGCAGCTGGGGTCCATCGGAGGCGGTGGGCGATACGATGATCTTACCGGGATTTTCGGTCTCAAAGGCATGAGCGGAATCGGGATTTCCTTTGGATTGGATCGAATCTACATGGTTTTGGAAGAACTTGGACTATTTGATGAAGGTGTAGTGAAAAAGCCCAGGGCGCTTTTCGTCAATTTCGGTGAGAAAGAAGCGCTCTATGCGTTGAAAGCAATTCAGGCACTCAGAATGCGCGGAATAAGGGCAGAGCTATATCCCTCGTCAGCCAAGATGAAGAAGCAGATGAATTACGCCGATAAGCGAGAGATTCCTTTTGTCGTGCTCGCCGGAGAAGAAGAAATGAAATCGGGAAAATTCGCGGTAAAGAACATGCAAACAGGAGAGCAGCAGGACTGCAATCAGGATGAATTAGCGCTACTATTCAGCGCTTAAGACTGAAGTTTGACACCAATGTTGTATTTTTGCAGACTAAAACCTTTGGAGAATGTTTGAAGGACAAAACGGGAAATTGAATCAAATCATAGACGAAATGGGTGACGACCACATTTCAGGATCTGCAGAGAATCCAATCCGCAAGGATGCATTCGAGATGTCAGAAAACGATAAAATAGCCAGCATTGAAAAGGATGTGGCAAATATTCTTCACACCCTGGGCATGGATCTTGGAGATGACAGCCTCAGCGGCACCCCGCTGAGAGTGGCCAAGATGTATGTCAAGGAGATCTTTGGTGGATTGAACCCTGAAAGGAAACCCAAGCTCTCGACTTTTGAAAACAGTTACAAGTACGGCGAGATGCTTGTAGAGAAAAATATCACTCTTTATTCGACTTGTGAACATCACCTGCTTCCTATTGTTGGGCGTGCACATGTAGCTTATATTTCTAATGGAAAGGTCATCGGGCTGTCCAAAATGAACCGCATCGTTGAGTATTTTGCGAAGCGTCCACAGGTCCAGGAAAGATTGAACATGCAGATTGTCCAGGCTCTACAGGAGGCCCTGGGTACGGAAGATGTCGCTTGTATAATAGATGCCAAGCACCTGTGCGTCAATTCCCGAGGGGTAGGTGACATTGCAAGCAGCACGGTTACCGCAGAATACGGTGGTCGCTTCAAAGAAGAGTCTGTCAAACGGGAACTGCTCGACTACGTCAAGCTCGAGACCAACTTCGAATAATTCAGAGATTTACCAAAAACTCAAAGGTGTCCACGCCATCTGCATAGTCGTTTAGCTGTGGTTTTTGCGTCTGACCGAAAGGAACGTAGTTCAAATCGTTGCCCTTTCCAACAATGCATTGGATGAGATCAGCATCCGTTTCAAGCTTGTTCTTCAAAGAATTCTTGTTATCGTAGAACTCGTAGAACAGGGTCGCGATCGGTGAGGCATAGCTAGCGTCTTCTTTAAGCATCACAAAACCGTTTTCGAGCAAATCGAACCTGCTCATCAGGTAGACTGCCTTGTTGTAATCGTAGTTGTTCCTGTATTTATCGTAATCAATCAGGTCCTTGAAGCTATAGAGGGCTCCAAAAAGCAGGTCAAAGTCATAGCCTGAAGGAACCATCAACTTGGAGACACTCCTGCATCCGAGCCCGAAATAGCGAAAAATGTCCTCACCCAGAGCGTTGAGGTCTTCACTGGATTCCTCGCCCGTTAATATGGCTACCGAATTTCGGTTTCGCCTGATGATATGAGGATAATTGCCAAAATAGTACTCAAAATGTCGTGCCGTGTTGTTGCTTCCCGTGGCAATAACAGCGTCAAATTCCGAAAGACGATCGTCTGAAAAGACAATTTTGCCTTTGAAGCCGGGTTCAACGTGCTCGAGAAACCTCGCAATCAAAGGAAGGAAAAAGGCATCAGAAGATGACTGCTTGATTTGTATGGAATGTCCGGACATCAGCACAGTTAAAAAGTCGTGAAAACCGACGAGCGGTATGTTGCCTGCCATGATTACACCGATGCTCTTACTGGATTCATTATTTAAACTATAATATGAAGTCCATTCAGTTAAATTATTATTATTTAACAGTTTACTCCATTCTTTAAATGCAAAAGTCACATTTTGATTTGTAAACCAGCCGTTGCTTTCAAAGGCTCGTTTTATCTGCATGCGAAATGGTTCGAGAAACAGCGCATTGGTCGGCAGTTCTTCGTTGATCTCCAAGCCTGATGAATGAAATTGGGAGAGAAAATCCCCGAGTTTCGAGAAGGCATCAATTCGTCGTTCTAGGGTCATGCTGGATAGGAATATAGATGTGGAAACCTTATATTTGATCGCAAATTTAGGCAAAAAACAAATGGCGATTATAATAACCGATGAATGCATCAATTGCGGAGCCTGCGAACCGGAATGCCCCAATACGGCAATTTATGAAGCAGCAGAGGAATGGAAGTATTCAGATGGAACAGAACTGAGCGGTAATGTGGTTCTCCCTAATGGGAAGGCGGTGAATGCTGATCAGGACCAGGAACCTGTAAGTGACGAATACTATTACATCATTCCCGACAAATGCACCGAATGCAAAGGGTTTCACGACGAGCCTCAATGTGCTGCGGTTTGCCCGGTCGATTGTTGCGTTCCGGATGATGAGCATGTGGAATCCGAGGAAGATTTACTGGCCAAGAAATCCTTTTTGCACCGTGAATAAAAGGGTCAACATAAATTTTAGAGGCCTGCCAGCTTTGTTTTACATGATTTTTCTGGGTACGGCGTTGACTACACAGGCTCAATTCAATGAGGTTGAGTCAATGGGCAATTGGTACGTCAAAAAGAACAAACTGGTCTGGCAAAAGACATATCCGTTGACCGACAAGGAAGAGCTCAATGAGGAATTGAAGGCCAATGAGTTTACCTCGGGGCTTGACATTCTTCGCTTCATTACCGATGTGGAAACCAAACCCCGCATGCTGCAAGGACAGAACTTGCCCGAATACGCACGCCACGAGTACAAGGCATTTCTGGTCATTGATTTTTTCGGAGATACCTACAGGGTTACCCTGCAACAGGTCAATTTCCCGGATTTCGAGGAAAGGATCTACTGGAACGGCATGCGGCAGCACGACGCCAGGGGAACCTTGGAAAAGTACATTTTGGGTCAGGACGGGCGAATAAAGCGAAACAGCGCCAATATCAATGTTCTGGAAACCTTTGATTCTGCTTTTTCGGGGGTGTTTGACCCGATGGCGGATGTCTGGAGTGAATAAGGAAAAGATCAACTTTTGGAATTGTTAATGACTGGATTATGAGAATAGCGGTAGTCGGAGCCGGAGGCGTCGGCGGATATTATGGCGGAAAGTTGTGCGAGGCGGGTTACGAGGTGGTATTCCTGACCCGGGGCAAGGCCCTGGAGGCGATTCGTGAAAACGGGCTTATCGTCAAGAGTTTCCTGGGAGACTTCACTGTGCATCCTGAGGTTTCTAATCACCCGGACTGTGTCAAGGGAGCCGATCTGGTTCTGCTTTGCACAAAATCATGGCAGATCGAGGAGGTCGGGGAATCGATAAGGCCTTATCTCGAGGAGGAATCTACTGTGCTTCCCTTGCAGAACGGAGCCGACAATGCCGAGCGCCTTATGAAGATTTTGCCGGCTAAAAATGTGATTGGGGGTCTTTGCAAGATTGTGAGTAAAATAGAGAGTCCTGGGGTCATCAATCATTTCACCTTCATTCCGGAGGTTATTTTTGGAGAGCTCAGACGGGATCTCAGCCCCCGATGTCAAAAGATCAAGACAGCTTTCGACAAGGCGGGTTTTAAGAACAGGTTGTCCGAGAACATTCAACGTGATATCTGGCTGAAGTTTCTATTCATCACCTCGATCAGCGCCCTGGGAGCACTTACGCGAAGTGTGCTTGGAGTCATGCGAGAAGATTCCTTCCTGCGAGAAAAAATCACCGAGACAGGGGCTGAGATAGTCAGGGTAGGTAAGAAGCAGGGAGTAGACATTGATGAAAAGGACATTCAGCTCGCACTTGACATGATAGACAACGGGGATTACAACACCACGATGTCTTTGCAGCGCGATATGATGGAAGGCCGGCCCAGCGAGCTGGAAAATTTCAATGGCTACATTGTCAACAAAGGGGATGAATTGGGAATTGAAACCCCAGTCAATGATTTTATCTTCTACAGTCTTCTCCCCATGGAAAAGAGAGCCAGGGGCCTATCTTGAGGCCTTGGGTACAATTATGAAACTATATGAATAGGAGCTGTCTTCCAGCCTGTACTCCTTGTGGGTTCTTGCACCCCAGGAGTTGTCTCCTCCGACTCCCATTTGGCGATAGTCAATATTCAGCGATGTAAGATCCCTTTCAACCACGTCAGTAGTATGACGATTTTTTACGCTGTCTCCGTCCTGATGGCGTCCGTCTGTCCTTTCCAGGGATTCAAAATCTTCCATCCGGTTGTGATGCGCACTGAAATCGATGTTGGGCATTCCTTTGATCAGGATGCCATGTTTTTTCTCTTTGCTGAAAATCGCCAGCCATCGCACGTCGGTTCGGTTTCCGTTTTCCTGGGGCCGCAGATAAGGCCAGTACAGCTCACGGACATCTCGTGTATAGATGCCAATTTTCGCCCCGCTCTTACGATCCCAATAAGATTCAAAAGGCCCTCGACCATACCAGCTGATTTGTTCCATGTCTTTGGTAAACTCCGCGTTCAAACCTACTCTCGGGGTTTCCGGAAGATCATTTTTCAATCGCCTGAATGTGTTTTCCACCAAGATTTCACCTGATCCATTGAATGTATATACGATATCGAAATCCGCGATGTGCTCCTGGTCGGTATTTTTCAACTGGTATGCAACAAAAACG
>JAUIKV010000058.1 GCA_030430615.1 Bacteroidia bacterium | reverse complement strand
TTTGTATTTCATTAGCGTCAAACTATAAAACATCGATTGATGACAAGAGGATTTTTAACATTCGTTTTCGCCCTTTTTCTGGGGCTAAATGCCTTGATCGCCCAACATGCGATCATACCTCAACCTGTAAACATGGAGACTGCCGAGGGCAGTGTGACCATAGAACGCGAAATCGGTTTGGTTCTCGATCAGGAGAACGAGCTGATCAATGCAATGCTGGCTAATTTCACATCGGAGTTGGAGCCCCTGGGAATCAATTTCAGCTCAGATAGTGGTGCTGAGTCAACGGCTGCTGCCTTGCTTCGCATCACACTCAAAGAAGAAGACAGTGTTAAGCTTGGCAAGGAAGGTTATGAGCTCCATCTTGCCAATGGCGTCATCAACCTGCAGGCCATTGAGCCGGCGGGTGTTTTCAACGGACTTCAGACTTTCAGACAATTGCTGCCTCAAAAAAGAGTCGCAAATGAAGAAGGAAATTATGAGCCAGTAGTGATCGAGGGAATGCGAATTGTGGATTATCCACGTTTTGGATGGAGAGGGCTCATGCTGGATGTGAGCCGGCATTTCTTCACTGTGGAAGAGGTCAAGGACTACATCGATCAGATGTCCAAATACAAGTTCAATGTATTTCACTGGCACCTCACCGATGATGAAGGATGGCGCATAGAGATCAAGGCCTTCCCCCGACTGACGGAGGTGGGAGCGTGGAGAGTGGAGCGACACGGTAGGTTCGGAAGCCAGCGTCCTTACCCGAAGAAAAATGAAAAAGCAACCTACGGAGGGTTTTACACCCAGGAGCAGGTGAAAGAGGTAATCGCCTATGCAGCTGAACGCAATGTGACCATAATTCCGGAGATTGACGTGCCGGGGCACAGCATGGCCCTGCTGGCAGCATACCCAGAACTCTCCACCCGAAAGGAGCTCAAGTTCGTCAACCCCGGATCCAAATTCGCCAATTGGTTCGACGATGGGACCTTCGAGATGACCATCGAAAACACCCTGGATCCCTCCAATCCGGCTGTCTACGCATTTTTGGACATGATTTTTGGAGAGATCGCCGATCTGTTTCCGGCGGATTATATCCACATGGGAGGCGATGAGTGTTATCATGGCTACTGGGAACGAGATGAAAAGGTTCAGGCCTTCATGAAAAAAAATGAAATCAAGGACTCTCACGAGCTACAAAGTTATTTTGTGAAACGCGTCGAGAAGATCATCAGCGGGAAAGGCAAGAAAATGATCGGATGGGATGAGATTCTTGAGGGCGGTCTTGCTGACGGAGCGGCGGTCATGAGCTGGCGCGGCATGCAAGGTGGAATCGAGGCTGCCAGATCTCAGCATGAAGTGGTCATGACGCCGAAGGAGTTCGTTTACCTGGATTACACCCAGGGTGATTACAGCGTTGAGAACAAGATTTACGATGATCTGTCTTTGGAAAAGGCCTACAGTTTTGATCCGATGCCGAACCCAAATCTTTTTGTCGACATCGATCCTGAGCTGATCCTTGGAGGCCAGGGCAATTTGTGGACGGAAGTGATTCCGACGCTTCAATATGCGTATTACATGACCTATCCCAGGGCATTCGCCTTGTCGGAAGCTCTCTGGAGTCCCCACGCCGTAAAAGACTATAAGAATTTTCTCGCAAGGACCGAAACTCATTTTGACCGTTTTGACCAGGCCGGAAGAAGCATTGCAAAAACCATCTATGAGCCGGAGGTAAAAGTTAAAATGGAAAGTGGAAAATTGATGTGTACGCTGAGAGCATCATTTGACGACATCGAGTTTAGGTATACGATAGACAATACCTATCCGGTGGGCCTGGGCAAGAAATACACGGAGGCGTTTGCAGTTCCCGAAGGAGACCTGAAACTTCGTGCTCAATCCTACAGGAACGGTCAGCCTATTGGCAGAATGCTCATCATTGACAGAAAGGACCTGGAGGCAAGGGCAAAATAGATTTTATGAAACCTGACCCTTTATCACCTTGGTCATAAAATTCGTGCCGGTCATTGCCGATGCAGTGAGCAGTCCCGAAAAAAGTGCGCCACCGATTCCGGCGGTTACTATGTCCTGACCAGTCAGGTAAAATTCCTTTACGGGTGTTCGAGGCTTCAGGAATTTCTGCCTGAAACGAGACGGACTGTGATCAACCCCATAGATCTCTCCTTTTTCATATCGCGTAAAAAAAACTGTCGATAGAGGAGTGGATAGCTCCTTGTGTTCGATTTTTCCTTTCAGGTGAGGAAAATGCTCGAGCAACTTATCAATCAGCCTTTGGGTAAATCGTTCCTTGAGCTCTTCGTATTCCTCCCCGCGTTTCATCCAAGTGCTTCCTTCCCACTGACCGAACAATTCATATGGAACCAGGGTGATTATGTCAATCGTGCTCTTACCGGGATACCTGTTCTGAAAATCGGGGTCCTTAGACGCGGGGAAAGAGATGTAGACTACAGGAAATTCCTCCTCCGGATTCTCCAGGTACCTGTCTACGCAGGAGTCATGATCCCCATTTTCAGGGTAAAGCCAATAGTTGGTTTTAGGGAGACCGAGTTCCTCAGGTGTTCCCTTCAAGCCCAGGTACAAACAGGCATGGCAGGCAGATGGCTCCACTTGTGTAAGTTGTTCTCTCAGCTTGTGTTGTCGAACCACCCGCTGCGGCAACAGGTTTTTGAAAGTATTGACTACTCCAGCTCCGCTGACTACTTGTTTTGCGGCAATTTTCCTTCCGTCTTCCAGTTCTACTCCGATGGCCCGGTTGTTCTCGACAGTCACCTCTTTGACGGGAGCTTTGACCAGGATCGTCCCCCCTGAGGCTTCAATCAGAGGCTCAATGGTTTTGACGATTTGAGAAGAGCCTCCGACAGGAAAGCTGCCGCCATCAAAATAGTGCTTGACCACAGTTGCGTGCATGCTGAAACTGCTCTTTTTTGGTGGAAGTCCGTAATCTCCGTACTGCCCGCTGAGAACGCGAATCAAATCTTCATTCGAAGTCAGTTTGCTCAATACCTGGTAGGTTGTTTGGTCAGAGTATTTGTGAAAGCCACGAGTCAAAAACGGTCCGATAATACCGCTCACCAGAGAAGGAAGTGCCTTATTCATATAAAAAGGCCCCCCGGTTCGGCTGGCCTTGAAAACCAGGTCGACATAGGCGTCGATGGCCCTGGCCTCATCCGGGAAGTAAGATTTGAGCTGCTTTTTGAACGGGTCTACCCCTTTTACCAGGTCATAGTGCTTTCCTCCCAGGAAAATCCGGTCATAAACCTCTCCCATGTCAGCCCATTTCAAGCTCCCATCAGTTATGTAATCAAAGAGCTTGAACATGGCGCTTCGCTTTCGCTGCATCTCCCCGATGTAGTGAATTCCGACGTCCCATTCATAGCCCTTGCGGGTAAAAACATGTGTGTAGCCTCCAGGGGTGTAATGCTGTTCCAAAACGAGAACGCGCATCCCTTCCTTTGACAAAATTGCAGCTCCGGCGAGACTGCCCATGCCGGACCCAATAAAAATGGCGTCATAGGACTCCTCTAAGGAAGGGTTTTGCTTGTAGGATTTTGCCATTCGTTATTTCTTCTTGCTTGTCAATGCCTCCTCCGGGAATGGAAAGACGATGGTGGAATTCTTTTCGCTGGCAATATTTGACAGTGTCTGGTACAATCGCAGCTTGATTGCTGAAGGGGAGTCGTCTATGATCTTTCCTGCCTCCAGCAGTTTGCCGGCTGCCTGCTTCTCGGCCTCCGCCAATATGATTCGGGCCCTTCTTGATCGCTCGGCCTCTGCCTGGTTCGCCATGGCGCGCTTCATGTTCTCGGGGAGCTCAATGTCCTTGATCTTGACGTCCTGGATCGAAATTCCCCAGATTTCGGTGTCTTTTTCCACCATTTCTTTAATGTTCCGACCAATCTCCTCCCTTTTGGACAGGATAGTGTCGAGTTCTACCTTGCCGCAAACATCCCTCAGGGTAGCCTGGGCCATTTGAGAAATGGCGAAGACGTAATTCTCCACCTCCAGCACGGCTTTGGTTGCATCGTCTATTTTGAAGAAGAGCACTCCGTTGATCATGCATGGAACGTTGTCCTGGGTCATGACTTCCTGTTTTTCAATGTTGATGGTGATCACCCGGATATCGACAATCTGAATCCGATCGATTACAGGAATGATCCAGCGCAGGCCCGGTTTGAGCAAACTGACGTAGCGTCCAAATCTGAATTTAACCGCCCTTTTGTATTCGTACACGACGCGAATTCCGGAAAGAAGAAAAAGGGTCAAAAAAATGAGAAGAAAATTGATTGGGTTCATAACTTGAAGGGATTTCATTAAGCACCCTTAAGTTACGAAAAAGAGCCGAGATTCTTTTATCGTTTCAAATCAAACTCTTGTGAAGATCCTCTTATTCATCTCAGGAGCCATTCCAATTCAGGGAATTTTTCAAAGTAAGATCGCAGCAGCTTCTCGTTGTAAGCATCACTTTCGTCCAGGTTCGAACTCAGCAGGACGGGAGGAACCTCACCCATAGCCTTGATCCTTAATATCGTTTCACTAACGAGTTGCTGAATAATGTAAGCCCCTGTAATTGTCGAGGTTGCGCCGAACTTATACGGGGCTCCTTCTATTCCCATGGCAGCGTCGCCCGGAACACCGCAATTATCAATCACGTGCCTACAGACCTCATAGAGTTTTTTGCCGCTTTTATGTCTTGATTCTATGGATTTGCTGTGTTCGATATTGGTAATGCAGATCACTTCCATCCCCATTTCAGAAGCTTCAACTGCCATCTCTATCGGCACCGGATTTCTGCCAGAATTCGATATGATGATAATAATGTCCTTTGAACGTGCACCATTCAAGGTCAAAATTGATTTGGCAATGCCTTCTATTCTTTCGAGAGCCGTGCTTTTCCACTTTGTTCCATGCAGCATGAACTCCGGTTCAAGTATCCCTTTTGCGGTAAAAAGCCCCCCTGCTCTGATATAGAGCTCTTCAGCAATTACGTGAGAATGCCCTGTTCCAAATGCGAATAAAATGCTTCCCTCGACTGTTTTCCTGGCGATGATGTCTGCCAAACGCCGGATCTGATTCAATTGGGTTGCATGAATTTTATCCAACATGCCTTTCACCAAATCGTGAAATTCTTCCGATTTATTCATATCGCAGGAAATTTATTACTCTTCAACATGCTCAGCAGCTGGCTAAATTTTGATAAATATCTTCTTCTTATAAAGAATGTAGGCCGGGATAAAGCAGATCATGGTATAAACAACGGCCCAGAGTGCGGAGGCCAAATTAGGCGTCATACCTATATCAACCAGCCCGTTGAAAAAGAAGGATTTGACACCGAGAATATCGTTGAGCAGCCAGGGAAACATACCGGCAAATACATATATGACTATGGCATTGCTGCCATAGATGACCCCGAATTTGGTAAATCGGTCATAGCCATGGACGTCCACCAGAAGAATGCATGCCGCTAAGGCCATGGTCGCCCATCCTGAGGTGAACAGGACATAAGAGCTGGTCCAGATGTTCTTATTGATGGGGAAGAAAAGATCCCAGATATAGCCACCTGCGACTGACAGAAGCCCAGCCAGGAAAAGGTAATTCAGTATTTTTTCAATCGGCATGTCCTGTTTGATCAATTGGCCGGCAAGCATACCTGTCATTCCCGTGACAATGGCCGGAATGGTGCTTAAGATTCCCTCAGGATCCCACGTTCCCTGCCACATTTTCCCTGGGAGGAGCATACTGTCAATCCAGGCAGCCAGGTTCTTCCCAGGTTCGAGCACGCCCACACCAATCCCGGGCACCGGTATCAGTACCATGACGAGCCAGTAACCGATCAGTCCGGCAGCCGCAATTTTGGCCTGAGCCTTCCAATCCGTTGAGAGAAAAATCATTGCGCAGACCAGATATACAATTGCGATTCTCTGCAGAACACCTGGAATTCTCAATTCGGCAAAATTGAACTCCGGAAACAAGTTCAGGAAAATGCCCAGGGCAAAAATCTTAATGGCCCTGATCCAAATCTTCTTCCTCATTTTTTTCTTATCGGCTCCTGCCGAGATTTGCTTGTGGCTTGAAAGAACGATGGACACGCCAACAATGAACAAGAAAAACGGATAGACAAAATCGGTGATGGTTACACCATGCCATTCTGCGTGAGCCAAAGGCCAGTAAATATGATCCCACGATCCCGGATCGTTTACGACGATCATGAGGGCAATGGTTAGTCCCCGTAGCATGTCAAGGGATATCAGTCGTTGATTTGAATCGAAATTGCTCATTTATTTGGGTTTTTATTTCAATTGTTTCAGAACTGTTGTTCGGCTGACTCTGCCGATTTGATTGAATGCCTTTAGCTTAACCGTAATCCCGGGATCAATCTCAACGGGACCTTCATATTTCTGGGATGATGGTCCGGGTTCGCTGCCATCCGTCGTGTATCTGATAGTCAGGCCAGGGTATGCGTTGTTCGCTAAAAGTGTTTGGCGCCTGACCACAGCCCCGGGAGGGGGAATCCTATAGGCAAATCCCCCGAACATGTGATCCAGTTTGTTGAATTCACTTTTTCCGATTCGATTGGCCATTTCATTCCAACCCTTGTCGGCTATTTCCTCTCGGGCCGCTTTGTCTGAGATCGATTCCCACTCTCTTTCCCTGGACCATGCGCTTTCAGCAAAACCCAGAAGCTTTGGTAGTAGGTAATACTCCATCATCTCCCTTCCTTTAATCGTTTCACTCCAGAGCTGCGCTTGAACTCCAAGGATGTTTTCCTTCGCGGATTCCTCCAGGCGCTCCATTCCTGAAAAGGCTTTTTCAGTGTCAATTGGCGTGTAATAAGAATCATCGCGCTCCGTGGTTTTGAAAACGTCAAATGGAGCATACTGATAGGCATTTCGTGCATTGACAAAGCCCGCCCAGTACAATCCCGGCTCCAGCGGATCTTTATTGTAGGCGAGGTCAAAATAGAAATTCGTGACTGGGCAAAGCACAACTGGATATCCCCGATTGGCCATCTGATAGCCCAGATCCTGTGCACCCCACAGCGTATTCCAAACATAGGGCACGACGCTTCCATCCGCGAATTCCGGATTGACCTCATTCTCTCCATTGACCTTCTTTAAGGCCACCTCTTCCCATCCAGCTATTTTCAAATTTCTCTTTTTCAGTATGCTAACTGCTCTTTCGAAGAAATAAGCATGCAGATTCTCCGGACCCGAGATCTCCTTTTCTGATTTCAAAAGTTTCTCACACAGCGGAGAATTGGTCCAGGGACCTTGAGGGACTTCGTCTCCACCGACATGAAAGTATTCCAGGGGAACTCCGGCTTCAGCATAATACGCGACAATCACATCAATTACCTTTTCATAGAAGTCATAAACCGATTCGCGACAAACGCAAACGACGTTGTCCTTGAAACTTTGTGCAGACATGTACTCCGACTTGTCCTCCGGGTCGATAAGACGATAGCGCTCAGCTTCAACCGGTTCTCCCTTCTTCATATAATTGCTGTAGCGCCTCTCCATTGCCTTTATCGCCGCTCTGGCATGACCCGGGAGGTTCACTTCCGGGATCACTTGGATGTGCCTTTGATGGGCGTATCTCAAAATCTCGATGAAATCTTCCTTGCTATAAAATCCTGACCCGAATGTACCTTCGGCATAGGCCACAGGGCCTGATCCATATGAGGGGTGAAGTGCCTGGTCTTGGGGCGTGGCATGCTGTCTTTGCCCCCCGACTTCTGTGAGCTCCGGAAGGCCTTCGATCTCTAGTCTCCACCCTTCATCTTCCGTAAGGTAGAAAAGGAAGGTGTTGATCTTGTAATTGGCCAGTAGGTCGATCAGCTTTTTAATCGTTTCTTTGGTTTGGAAATTGCGGCCTACGTCCAATTGAAATCCTCTGTATCCGAATCTGGGATAGTCAAATATCGTCGCGTGGGGAAAGCTGATCTGAGTCACTTCCTTTTTCACAGGAGGCTCTTGCTGAAGTGAAAGCAGACTTTGAATGCCGTAAAAAATGCCACTGGCTTCTTGTGCTTTTATTTCAATGCCATACTCATTAACGATCAAATCATAGGCATCATCGCTTTTGTTCTGGAATTTTGCAGGCTGTCTCAGGAGTTTGATATTTGCAATGTTCTCAGCTTGAGCCTTCACCCCATGTACGAAGTAGCTGTTGAGACGATTTTCCAGGTATCGGACTTCCTTTTCGAATTCAGCATCGAATGCCAAGTTTATCGCATGGTCAAATACGAGCGTTTTAGTAGACAGCTCGGCTTCAAATGGACTCGGTATGATTTTAGAGACGGCTTCAAAATCCAGTTCTTTGATTACCCGGTTGCTCTCGTAAACAGACTCAGGTGTCGGAATGGGCATGAAGTCCTTTTCTGCCCTGTGAATTTGCTCGGGTCGCTCGAATTCGATCAGGTGATAGCTTCTCACAGAAGCGATGCGCTCCTTTTCAGTATCCTCGTCGTAGACAAAATACAAGCCTATGGGCGCATCGGTGTTCTTGATCATAGGACCTTCGTAAAAATAGGTTATTTGCAAGCTGTCACCCGGGTCAATCGCAAATGATTCTCCCGGCTTCAAACAGAAGAGATCTCCGTTAATGTGCTCCACTTTGGCAAAAGGATTATTTTGGGATTTTGGAATAACGTTGTTCTGATTGAAGTAAAGTGTCCAATTCTCTTGATCTATTCTGTAATCTCCTTTGTTGTAAAAAGTAAAACGAGCTTTGCTGCCCATAGGGTCCACATTTGTAATCAGCTCCCAGCTCAGATCGATTTCTTCATGTATTTTTTGATCCGTTCTCTGATTGCATCCGAATGTCAAGAAAAGGAGGCTGATAAATAGATAGCGCATGAAATACCAAATTTCTGATTTGCCTGGGTAATATTATCAAAAATCAAGAAAGCGCACAAACAATTTCTGCATATGGCGAGGTCATTCGCACCATTGACTTCATATCAGCGAGGAACGACTAAGATTGTCATTTCATTGCGTTTAGGATACAATCAAAATTGAAATTGCTGAACAAAGAATTAATCAATATATTAGTGATTCATTTGAGATTATTTTTCATTATTAACTAACCTAAACCCATATTTATGAAAAAATTAGTAGCAGAATTCATCGGCACTCTCTGGTTAGTGCTTGGTGGATGTGGAAGTGCAGTTCTTGCAGCAGGTTTTCCTGAACTGGGCATTGGATTTGTCGGTGTGTCATTTGCATTCGGTTTGACGGTCCTGACCATGGCCTATGCCATTGGTCACGTTTCGGGATGTCACCTGAACCCAGCGGTTTCAGTGGGTCTTTGGATCGGAGGTCGCTTTGACAAAAAAGACCTCTTGCCGTACATTGGCGCTCAGGTGCTTGGAGGAATCGCAGGGGCGGCCATTTTGTATTACATTGCTTCAGGTCAACCGGGTTTTGAATTGGGAGGATTTGCAGCCAATGGCTACGGGGAGCATTCTCCTGGAGGATACGGGATGATGTCGGCTCTTTTATGTGAGGTCGTCATGACTTTCATGTTTTTGATTGTGATTTTGGGAGCTACGCATTCCAAGGCGCCTGCCGGATTTGGAGGCCTGGCAATCGGTCTTGCCTTAACACTGATTCATCTGATCAGCATACCGGTCACCAACACCTCCGTGAATCCCGCAAGGAGCACGAGCCAGGCGATATTCGTAGGAGACTGGGCTATGGGTCAGCTGTGGCTTTTCTGGGTGGCGCCCATAGTTGGAGCCATTTTGGCCGGTCTGGTTTACAAATATCTCTCTCCTGAGACTGCTGACTGAAGAATATACCCCAGGACTTAAAGCAGATTTGATTGACAAGAAAAAGAGCTCATATTTTGTTTGGCATGCCGGTCCTGATCGGCATGTTCTTTTATCAATGGGGGTGTGAGGATGCTTCGCGGGATTCCCTTACCATAGCGGCCTCGGCCAACATGCAATATGCAATGGAGGATCTGATTGCGAAGTTTACAGAGGAGTCCGGGATTTCCTGTGAGCTGATCGTAGGCTCTTCCGGTAAGTTGACCGCGCAAATTGTGGAAGGGGCTCCGTTTGACCTGTTTTTTTCCGCAGACATGAAATACCCGCAAGAGATTCACAAGAAAGGGCTTTCGTCAAGGCCGCCTCGAATCTATGCCTATGGATATCTAGTATTCTGGAGTCTTGAGGCGGAGCTCGAACTGACAAAAGAGGGAATGCTCAGCGAAGGAGTGAGGCACATAGCCATGGCCAATCCGGAAACGGCCCCTTACGGGAGAGCAGCGGAGGACCTGCTCAAAGGAATGGGGATCTACGAAAGCATTGAATCCAAGCTGGTCTTTGGGGAGAGCGTTGCACAGACAAATCAGTTTATCCTGTCGGGCTCTGCAGAACTCGGTTTGACGGCCCGTTCTGTGGTTTCGGCTCCCGAGGCCGAAGGAAAAGGGCAATGGAAGGCAGCGGATCAGACCTTGTATGAACCCATTGCACAGGGCCTGGTACACCTGAAAAGCACCGATCCTGAAAAAGAAAAATGGGCGCTGGCCTTTGATGATTTTCTACGGTCGCAAACTGCCATTGATATTTTGCATAAGTTTGGATATGGTTTAGAGAATTCAGAATGAATGTGCTCAAGGGAAATATAGCGGAAGTTCGTGTGAACGGCGAGTTGTCAATCGTTCGTGTGCATGTGAAGGATCATCTGTTGTCCTGCATAGTCATCGACACTCCTGAAACGGCTGATTATTTGATGCCGGGAGCCCAGGTGAAGGTCATATTCAAGGAGACCGAAGTCATCATCGCGACGGGTGAAACGAAGGGAATCAGCTTGAGGAACAAATTCGTGGGAAAGGTAGTCCGAATTGATTCGGATATCCTGTTGAGCAAACTGGCCATTGACACCCCGGTGGGAGAGATTACCTCGATCATAACCTCGAACGCCGTTCAGGAGTTGGGTGTAAAAGTAGGAACCGAAGTGACAGCCATGATCAAAACCAATGAGTTGATTTTGTCAAAATGATAGATTTGAATCCTTTAGTGCTGACCTTTAAGCTGGCGGTGGTCACAACCATCATCCTGTTTTTCGTATCGGTGCCAGTGGCTTATTGGCTGGCTTACAGCAAGAGCAAATTAAAACCGGTTATTGAAGCCCTGGTCAGCATGCCACTTGTGCTTCCTCCCACCGTGATCGGATTCTACATGCTTTTGGCCTTCAGCCCATCTAATGCTTTTGGCGGTTGGCTCGAAGACTGGATCGGACTGAGATTGGTTTTCTCTTTCGAAGGTCTTGTGCTCGGATCGGTCATTTATAGCCTGCCGTTTATGGTACAGCCGATTCAGGCTGGTTTTTCGAACCTGTCACCGGATTTGAAACGGGCCTCCTACGTCATGGGAAAGTCACGCCTGACGACCCTCAATCGCGTTTTGCTGCCCAATATCAAGACCTCCCTGCTTACAGGAATCGTTCTCGCGTTTGCACATACTATCGGAGAATTTGGAGTCGTGCTTATGATCGGAGGCAATATTTCGGGCAAGACCCGGGTGGCTTCCATTGCGATTTACGATCAGGTGGAATCCTTGAACTACGACGTTGCCAATGCTTATTCGCTGATCCTTTTCGCTCTGACTTTCATAATTCTTCTCTCGGTGTATCTGCTCAACGGGGGATATTTCAAAAGGATCAGGAGATGATTGAGCTCGGCGTACAGAAAGAGTTGCGATCCTCCGGGGGTACCATGCTGCTTGACATTGAATTGTCAGTAGGCAAAGGAGACATTGTAACTCTTTACGGCAAATCCGGAGCCGGCAAGACGAGCCTGCTCATGCTTCTTGCTGGTCTTATGCGCCCGGACCGGGGGTTTATCCGCGTAGACGGACAGACGTGGACCGATACGGAAAAGGGTATTTGGAGAAGACCCCAGGAGCGCAACGTAGGACTCGTATTCCAGGAATAC
>JAUIKV010000057.1 GCA_030430615.1 Bacteroidia bacterium | reverse complement strand
GCGAAATTTCCACTGATCCCGAAATCGGTTTGCAAGGAGGCAATTCCAAAAAAACCACCTAATTCATGACTCACACTAGTCTGTGCTTGCATACCGCCTGAAAATGAAGCCAAAAGAATTACGGTAAACAGCTTAAGTAAAAGTTTATTCATGGTTCAGTTACTGGGTTTTTTGAGGGATTTAAAACACAAATATAAAAAAAAGATAATGCTATTAATTGAATCTGTATCCAAAAAACTAAAAATAGCTCAATTTATTGTCTTCTTAAAAAGACATTTGGATCCCAAAATTTCGTTTCAAAGTCGATGACGGCATTTTTTTGGACTTCAACGCCTTCGCTTTCAAGTAATTGTTGCATGAGATTTGTCCCTTTGAAATGGTGTTTTCCGGTAAGAAGCCCTTTTCTGTTGACCACCCTGTGGGCGGGAATCGATTCGTCAAGATGTGAAGCATTGAGGGCCCAGCCGACCATTCGGGCCGATCTGGGAGTTCCAAGGAAACGGGCGATGGCACCATAAGTCGATACCCTTCCGTAGGGAATGCTTTTCGTCACCTCATATACGCGCTGAAAAAAAGAGTCTTCATTCATGGTTTTGACCCGTAATTGGTTCGGAACCGAATGTAGGTGATCGGCTTGCCCTTTTCCAAATACTGACTTTCGTAAAACGTTTGGATCGATGTGGCTTCCAACGGTGGACTGCTGCTGTTGTAAATGTCGTGGTGCGCGTACAAAACTTCATGGCTTCCCTCGTGAAGCACCCCGAGGAGGTAACCGTGAAGAAATTCGCTGTCAGTCTTCAGGTGCATAAGGCCCTGTCGGTTCAAAATGTGCTCATACATCTCGAGGAATCGGCGTGTCACCATCCTGTGCTTGGTCCTTTTGTACTTGATTTGCGGGTCGGGAAAGGTGATCCATATCTCGGAGATCTCGTTTTCAGCGAAACAATGGTCAATGAGTTCGATTTGAGTTCTCAGAAACGCGACATTCTTCAGGCCGCTTTCCAATGCAGTTTTCGCACCCCGCCAAAAACGGGCACCCTTGATGTCGATGCCGATAAAATTCTTATCTGGATTCTCTTTTCCCAAGGCTACAGAGTACTCTCCCTTGCCACATCCGAGCTCCAGAACGATCGGATTGTCGTTTTGAAAGAATTTACTCCAGCTGCCAGCCATTGCAAATCCCTCCAAAACCTCATTTCTAGAAGGTTGGATTACATTTTCAAATGTTTCGTTCTCCTTAAATCTCTTTAGTTTGTTCTTACTGCCCAAAACTTCGAAAATGTTTGACACGGATTATTCCGTACCGGCCTTTTTGAATTTTTGAAGCTGAACCAGCCAGTAGATGAAAAGAAGCGAGGTGATGCTGAAAAGAATCCAGTTGAAGAAGTTGGTTACCCACCAGCCTTCTGTGAATCTCAAAGCATCATAGGGAGCAAAGAGAAACTCAGTGAAAAAACTGGCCAGGGCCCGGAAGAAATTCGTAGCGATCATATCGTATTTTTTAAAATAAACACAAACCTCTTGGGCTTATGTGACAAAGTTTTTACTTTAGCTCGAAACAGGCCACTTTACAGCTTAGCTCTTCGGTCACCTGAAGGGCAAAAATAGAAAATATCCCAATGATAGCCAATTTTTTCAACCAGACCAAGCCGATCAACTTTCTCGTGTTGTCTTTGCTGGTGCTGATGATATTTATATCGTCTTTGATTCAGGGCTATGAGGGTGAAGCTTCCTTGCTATTTTTTGTCAAATACGGCCTTTTTCTGATAGCTGCGATCCTGACCGTATTTGTTCTGAATTTTATCATTCGCAAGAATGCACTTTGCGAGGACAATTCCTACGCGATTCTGTTTTATATCCTGTTGTGGGGGATGTTCCCAAATTCTTTTCTGAATGGTGGAGTTTTTGTTTCCAATTTCATTCTCCTGTTTGCTTTCAGGAGGCTCTACAGCATGAGAAGCCCATTGAGAACTCAGGAAAAATTATTTGATAGTTCCTTCTGGATCGGAATCGCCAGTATTTTCTACCTCTGGTCCTTCTTGTTCCTGTTTCTGGTCTATGCGGCCATATGGCTCTTTCGCAGGGGAGACTGGAAAAATATCTGGATTCCGATTGTGGGATACATAACACCCATCTTTCTGGCTTTCACTTATTTATTGGCTTTTGATGACATCGGTCGCTTCACGGCGATATGGACCTTTGACTTCCAGTTGGATGTCAGTCAATACAATTCATTTGATTTTCTTTGGCCCATTGTGTTCTTAGGGTTGCTACTTCTCTCTTCCATATATCCCACAACCCGAAAATCATTGATCGCGAAGATTGATTTTAAATCCACCTGGCAACTCTTGATCGTTCACTTGGCGGTGTCCCTTCTCATTCTGTTGATAGCACCTCTGAAAGACGGATCAGAGTTCTCGTTTTTATTCTTTCCACTGACGATAGTTTTTGCCAATTTTTTGCAGATTATAGAGAGGTATTGGATAAAAGAGGGGATTCTCTACCTCTTCATACTTTCTCTTATTCTGATCCAATTCTGATTTGGTGAATTCAGTACTATTCTGAACAGGCTTTGATTAAAGTTTTGACCCAAAAGAAAGGTCTCCTGCATCTCCCAATCCCGGTACGATATAACCCTGTTCGTTCAACCTGGGATCCACTGTTGCCACCCAGAGATGTGTGTCTTCCGGAAAACTCTGGCTTACTTTTTCGATACCCTCCTGAGATGCTATTACAGAGATCAAATGAACCTGTTTTACATTTCCGATGCCTTTCAGGGTTTCAAACACGGCGATCAGGGAGCTGCCCGTTGCCAGCATCGGGTCGGCCAGTATAAGGATTTTGTCATCCAGAGAGGGAGCGGCAAGGTATTCCACTTTTATCTCGAAGACCTCGGGTGTCGAGTGATGTCTGTAGGCTGACACGAAGGCATTGTCAATGTCATCAAAGTAATTCAGGATTCCCTGGTGCAGTGGAAGTCCTGCCCTGAGAATTGAGCAGAGAACCAATTTGTCGGATATGGCCGGTACCGATTTTTCACCAAGCGGAGTCGTTACCGATCGATCTGTGTAGGCCAGCGTTTTGCTCATTTCATAGCTGAGGACCTCACCAATTCTTTCAATGTTACGCCTGAAACGCATGGCGTCTTTCTGAATCTCTATATCCCTAATTTCGGCGATAAAGTGATCCAAAACCGAAGTGTCTGATTCCAGGTTGTGTACGATCATTTTTCAGTTCTAAAGTACTATTTCCAATATTCGGCCACCCAGGGTGCTGCTCGCACATAACGGTACCATTTGCCCCAACCTCCGCGAATGGCTTTGTGGGGGTTGATCTCGCCATGGAAGATAATTATTTTTGAGCCACCAGGGATGAAGGGTTTTTTCCAGAAGTTGAAGGGAATCTTCGAGTGGCAGTGATATTTGAAACTCGGGCACCACTCCTTGGGCCAGTACTGCAAATGCCCTTTTTCATAAATCGCCCAGGTCAGATATTCCTGTTCATTGCGATGTTCTTTTCGGATTTCATCGAAATTCGCCACGAAGTCATCAAAGACATATCCGTGTTTTCCAACTTCAAAACGATATACCGAAGAATTTCCTGTGATTCTCCAGTATTTCATGTCCGGGTCCTTGATGATCCTGAACTCACCCTCGATATCAAAAAAGCAATCGATGTTGTCGACAATGACGATGTCGAGATCCAAGAACAAGGCGGTACCCTTCAACCCATAAAGATCCTCCTTCAGCGTAGTGAGTTTTTTCCACATTCGTTCGGGTAAGTTCTCGGGAAGGTCGAATTCCGGAATCGGATAACAGGTCACCTCATCCCTGATCCCATTGGAATCGTCTGTAAAACAGACCATGCTGAAGTCATAGGTCAGGTTTCTCGAGACCATAGAATACAATGTATTGACGTATTCCGGCCCGTAGAGGGTCCCCCATTTCATGCAAAATATCAGTTTATCGCTCATTTGTGTCTGACTTGTCACCCACAAAGATAGCAATACCTGCGTATTGGACCAGCCCAGGATTAAATACTCGACCTAGCTGTTGATGATTTTCTCCTGGTGGGCAATGGACTCCTGGTGGATGGCCTTGAAAATGCGCTCGATAAAGAGATCAGACAGGCCCTGTCCCTGACCTTTCTCTGTCACCTTGCTGAGTATTTCCTGCCAGCGGGCGTTCTGAAGAACGGCCACATTGCTCTCTTTCTTTGCTTTTCCAATGTTTTCAACGATTTGCATTCGCTCTGAGAGAATCTCGAGAAGCTGATCGTCTTTTGCATTGATTTCCTTCCTTAGAGCGCTCAGGTTAGACAGGGACTCCTCTCTTTCAAATCTGGGCTTTCTCACCTTCAGATCGTGCATGATCTCCACCAGTCTCTCCGGGACGATCTGTTGCTTGGCATCGCTCCATGCGTTATCAGGATCACAGTGTGTCTCAACGATCAGGCCATCCATTTTCAGGTCGAGAGCCGTTTGCGAAACCTCGAAAATGCCCTTTCGGTTGCCGCAGATATGCGAAGGGTCATTGATGATGGGAAGGCTCGGAAACCTCCCCTTCAGGTCGATTGGAATCTGCCAGCTAGGCACATTCCTGTATTGCGATTTTCTGAATGATGAGAAGCCTCGGTGAATGGCTCCAAGATTTTTGACATTCATCTTGTGCAATCTTTCAATTGCCCCAATCCAAAGCTCCAGGTCGGGATTGATCGGGTTTTTTACCAGCACAATTTTCTCGGTGCCCTGGATTGCTTCAGCAATTTCCTGCACAGCAAATGGGTTGACCGTGGTTCGGGCGCCGATCCAAAGAACATCGATGTCAAATTCCATTGCCAATTTAGCGTGATGGGCATTGGCAATTTCTATGGCTGTCATCATTCCGGTTTCCTCCTTGACCTTTTGAAGCCATGGAAGGGCTTTGACACCATTTCCTTCAAAGGTTCCCGGCCTTGTCCTGGGCTTCCAAACCCCCGATCTGAATATTGTTGCGTCTGTGTCTTTCAGGGAATGAGCAATCTTCAGCACTTGCTCCTCTGTTTCGGCACTGCATGGTCCTGCGATGACAAGAGGATGATTCAGATTCATGTCATCCAGCCAGGTTCTAAAATTCTTGTTTTCCATTGATTTCTAATTTTTGATTCCGGCCAGAACGTCTTTGATCCTGTTCGTGTCCTGCATGATGTGCAAAATCTCATCGGCCGATTCCTTCGTTAAAATATTCTTGAACTCTATTAAATTCTTTATGTATTCTTCCAGGGATTTGAGAAGAAACTCCTTGTTTTGCATAAGTATGGGGGTCCATGTTTCCGGATTGCTCTTTGCCAATCGCACGGTTGAAGCAAACCCGCTCCCCGCCATATTGAAAATGCTCTTCTCGTCCTTCTCGATCTCCAAAACGGTTTTGCCAAGCATGAAGGAGCTGATATGTGACAGGTGCGAGACATAAGCGATATGCATGTCATGTTGCACCGGGGAATCCATATACACATTTTTCATTTCGAGACCCTCAAAGATCTCAGAGGCTTTTTCGATGCTCTGAGCACTGCTGAGGCTTTTTTCACAGATTATATTGACCTTGCTTTTAAAGAGATCGTAAATGGCCGCTTCCGGACCTGAATACTCTGTTCCCGCTATCGGATGCAAGGCCACAAAGTTTTTTCTCTTCTCGTGGTTGCGAACAGCATCACATACCGCTGCTTTGGTAGACCCTACATCAAAGACAAGGGCGTCATCCTTTATCCTGTCGAGCACATCCACCGCTACCGATGGAATTGCATCCACTGGAACCGAAATGATCACGACATCAACCTCTGACAACGTTTCATCATCCGCCTTGGCGAAAATAATACCCCTTTCAAGGGCCTTCTCCAGATGCTTGGGATTCTTGTCGATTCCGTAGATAGTCGCCCAGGAGTTCTTCTTCAATTCAAGAGCCAGAGAACCTCCGATCAATCCGAGACCTATTACCGCTATCTTATTCATTTCATGTGGGTTAATCGCTGTTCGACTTCTTCTATCTGATCCATTGGCAGACAAAGGGAGAACCGGACATATCCCTCACCTTGTTGTCCAAAAACCGTACCGGGCGTAACGAATACATCGTGTTCGTATAGTATCGTGTCACAGAATTCCTCAGCGGTTCTTCCATCTGGGATCCGCGCCCAAACAAACATTCCGGAACAGCTCTTGTCGTATCTGAGATCGAGGGAGTCGCAGATTCTCCAAACTATGCGCCTTCTATCTTCATAAACTAGATTCATATCCTTAAACCAGGACAAGGGCAAGGTCAATGCCTTGGAGGCCCCGAGCTGAATTCCGTAGAACATGCCCGAATCCATATTGCTCTTTACCTGGAGAATGGCTTTGAGATAATCCTGGTTTCCGACCACCATGCCCACGCGCCATCCTGCCATATTGAACGTTTTGCTCAGTGAGTTGAGTTCGATGCCGATTTCTTTGGCCCGGGGAACGGACAAAATGCTCTGTGGCTTTTCATTGAGAATGAAGCTGTAGGGGTTGTCATTCACTATAAGGATCTGATGTTTCAGGCCAAAATCGATCAAATCTTCAAAAAGACTTTTGTCAGCATTGCTACCGGTTGGCATGTGGGGGTAATTCACCCACATGAGTTTGACCTTCTCAAGGTCCATTTTTTCGAGTTTTTCGAGGTCAGGCCACCAATTGTTTTTTTCCTCAAGGGCGTAGGTAACGGGAACAGCCTCTACCAAATTTGTCACCGAGGCATAGGTGGGATAGCCTGGGTCGGGAATCAAAACCTCGTCCCCGGGGTTTAAAAATGCCATTGAAATGTGGAGGATTCCTTCTTTCGAGCCCATTAGCGGCAAAACCTCATGATCCGGATCCAGCTTTACATCGTAGTGCAAATCGTAAAAGGCCGAAATGGAGTTTCTCAGTTCAGGGATGCCCTGGTAGCTCTGGTAACTATGAACATCGGCATTTTTCAAAACTTCGATCACTTCTGACGGAGGGCTCAGGTCCGGGCTGCCAATGCCCAGATTGATAATGGGCTTGCCCTGCTGAGCTAATGACCTCACCTCTCTCAGTTTTACTGAGAAGTAGTATTCCTCGACCGAATTCAATCTGTTGGCTTTCGATATCATGATAAATCCCTGTTTTGATGGTATTCACCCAAGACCTTCAGGTGTTTTACTTTTTTTGAAATCAGGTGCAGCGCATTTTTGTAAAGCACGAAGTCGTCGATGACAAGATCGATGAAAAAGGCATAACTCCAAGGGGTATCAATGATGGGCAGGGATTGAATCTTGGTCAGGTTGATGTCGTGTTTCGCAAAAATATCAAGAATTTCTGCGAGACTGCCCTTGTTGTGCTGAGTCACGAACTTGATGGATGACTTGTCTTTTATGTTTTCTACTTTACTCGGATGATAAGGTGCATTCTTGCTCTTTTTCAAAACGAAGAATCGCGTCGAATTGTTCTTTATGGTCTGAATGTCATTTGAGATGATGTTCAAATTGAACAGGTCAGCAGCCCTTTTACTGGCAACTGCCGCGACACCCTTAATGTTTTCCTGTTGAATACGTCTGGCCACTTCTGCGGTGTCTTTTTCTTCAATCAGCTTTATACCGGGATGTTCCCTGAAAAACTTTCGGCACTGCAACAGGGCCATTGGGTGTGACCAGACCTCCCTGATGTCGCTCAATTCTTGTCCGTCGAGGGCCATTAAATGATGATGAATGTTCACATAGACCTCACCTTCGATACTCAGTTCGTATTCATCGATCAAAGCGTAGTTGGGCAAGATGGCACCTGCAATAGAATTCTCAATTGCCATTACTGCGCTCTCCACCTGATCGTTTTTCAGTAGCACAGGAATCTCTGTGAACGACATGCACTCTGCGAGCTCTATGTTTTCGCCAAAGAACTTTTCAGCCACGATGTGGTGAAATGAACCTTGTATTCCCTGAATTGCAATCTTCATCAGATTCTGTTTTTGTTATCAGACTTCTGCACTAAAAAAAAAGCCCCGTTAAAACGAGACTTCAGATACATTCTTTTATTTGAACTATACACATACAGTCTCTGCCCTCATTTTCTAAAAAAATAAAAGTAAAACCAGTTGAATATGTGCACAGATATAGTCATATCTATTAAAAATAGGCAGCAAATGTATAAATTAATTTGGCATTATCAATAAAAATTTGGAAAAGTTTGGGTTTTATGCAATGAGCATGAGGCCTTCAGAATTAAAATTACTGTTAGAAACGACATTTGTCATATATAAGTTCTTAAAATTTTGCTTTATTTGCACCAAGATTCAAAAGTTGATATGTCTATTGAAGTTCAACAACTTACCAAGTCCTACGGGAGTGAGAAGGCCCTTAAAGAAGTAAGTTTTTCCATAGGTTCTGGAGAGGTGGTAGGTTTCCTGGGTCCGAATGGGGCCGGAAAATCAACTTTGATGCGGATTCTGACGACATATCTCTCACCTGATGAAGGTGGGGCCTTGGTCAACGGATATGACATAGAAAAGGAGCCAATGAGAGTCAAAGCCTCAGTAGGATATCTACCTGAAAATAATCCACTCTACACGGATCTTTACGTCAAAGAATACCTTTCTTTTCAATGCGGCATTCACAAAATTGAGCGAAAGAGAATCGACGAGGTGATTCAACAAGTCGGGTTGCAAGACCATGCCACAAAAAAGATTGCACAGCTCTCAAAAGGTTACAAACAGCGCGTCGGCCTGGCCGCCGCTCTGCTTCACGACCCTGAGGTTTTGGTTTTGGACGAGCCGACGACTGGGCTGGACCCGAATCAACTGGCTGAAATCCGGGAACTGATCCGAGATATAGGAAAAACCAAGACGATTCTGCTCTCAACCCACATCATGCAGGAGGTGGAAGCAATGTGTGATCGTGTTTTGATCATTAATAAGGGAACCTTGGTCACTGACAAGAAGTTGAAGGATTTGATCACGGAAGGAGAACAGCATATTGAAGTTGAATTCGATCTGGCTGTTGAGGAGCAGCTACTCAGACAACTGCAATACCTGGATAAAGCGGAAAACGTTTATGACACTACTTGGAGCCTGGTCTTCAAGACCGAAAAGGACATGCGACCTGAATTGTTCGACTTTGCCAATAATAACGGGTTAAAGGCATTGAAGATCAATAAGAAGATACAAAACCTGGAGAGCATGTTCAGAGAAATGACCCGAAACTTACAAGATTAATTAAGGGAGAGCTACAACTCTTTTACGAAACAAAACTGATACGATGAAAATAAAAGGTTTTCTGCTCTGTGCAGGATTCTTGTTGCTCGCTGTTGTTGCGCAAGCGCAAACAGAAGATACGACAAGGAAAGATTTTTACCTGAAGAAAGGAAAGGGATTTGAATTCCATTTTGACGATGACAAGTATTTGCTCTACATGGATTTTCGAGGCCAGTTCAGAGCCGCTTATCCTGCGCTCAATTTTCCTACGAACGAAGATGATTTGAGCGATGACGACATTAATATCGGGATAAGCAGGGCCCGAATTAAATTCGGAGGTTACGTTGGCGACCCTGCCTTCAATTTTTACCTGGAACAGGACATAAGAGGCGGAAATCTCCTGGATTTGAGAGCTCAAATCGAAAAACTGCCCTATTTGAAGTTCAGAGTAGGCCAATGGAAGGCCCGCTATTCAAGGGAAAGGGTGATATCTTCAGGGAAGCAAACGGGATTGGAGCGATCCCTGATCAACAGGATTTTCACAATTGACAGGCAGCAAGGAGTTTCTCTCTATGGGAACCTCGATGGTGGCGGTGCCGCTAATTTCAATTACTGGTTGGAGATCCTTACAGGGAGCGGTCGTGGAGGTGTTGTAGGCGATGATGACAATCTGATGTATATGGGGAGACTGCAGTGGAACCCGAATGGGAAGGAGCTCGGGTTTTCGGGATCAGATCTCAAGTTCCATGAAAAGTTTCTTGGATCGGTTGCTGTCGCGGCCGTGACAAATACCTCGCCATACACCCGCTTCTCAACAGGGGGTGGAGGTCAACTTTACGGGTATGAGCCCGGGGTTGATGGACAATACACGGTGAATCAGGCATTGTTTGAGACAGCCTTTAAATACAGGGGCTTGAGTTTTGACCAGGAATTGCATTACAAGAATATCGACGACAATGTCAACCTGGAAGAGACCACGCTGATTGGAAATTATTTCCAGGTGGGCTATTTCTTTCACTATATGTTTCCTAAGTTCCCAAAACCATTGGAAGTGTTTGCCCGACAGGCTTTCTTTGATCCGGATACGGATATCTCGGGCAACAACAACTACGAATACACTTTCGGTTTGAACTGGTTCTTCAAAGGCCACAAGAATAAACTGACTATTGACTATTCCTATTTGGATTACAATCAGTTCAATGTTGAAAACGATACGGAGCACATGGTGCGACTTCAGTGGGACGTTTCCATCTTTTGACGGGGAAGTCTTATCTTTGAACAAAGCCTTGAGACATGAAATTAGAATTGATCCCTCGACTGAAGCACCTTGAATCAGGAAATTTCTTTCTGTTGGCCGGACCTTGTGCCATTGAAGGAGAGGACATGGCTCTGCGAATTGCCGACCGTGTAGTTGAAATCACCGATCAACTGCGCATCCCATATGTTTTTAAAGGCAGCTTCAAGAAAGCCAATCGCTCGAGAATAGACAGCTTTACGGGCATAGGAGACGAAAAGGCGCTCCGGATTTTGCGCAAAGTTGGGGATACATTTGACATTCCCGTGGTAACAGACATCCACGATGTTGACGATGCGAAAAAAGCTGCGGAATTCGTTGACGTTTTGCAAATTCCAGCTTTTTTGGTGCGTCAGACGGATCTCGTAGTCGCCGCAGCAAAAACCGGTAAGGTCGTCAATCTCAAAAAAGGTCAGTTCATGAGCCCGGAGGCCATGCAACACGCGGTTCGAAAGGTTCATGATTCAGGTAATGAACAGGCCCTGATCACTGACAGGGGCACTATGTTCGGATACCAGGATATGATTGTAGACTTCAGGGGCATACCCGTGATGCAGCAGTATGCGCCCACGGTTCTTGACGTGACTCATTCGTTGCAGCAGCCCAACCAAAGCAGTGGGGTCACAGGGGGAAAACCGGAGATGATAGAAACCATTGCGAAGGCGGGCATCGCAGTTGGAGTGGATGGGATTTTCCTGGAGACACATCACGATCCTTCGGTGGCGAAATCCGATGGGGCCAACATGTTGAACCTTGACTACTTGAAGGAATTGCTCACCAAACTCGTCGCCATTCGCTCCACGGTCAGGGATTTCTGATCAACGCCTCATCTCGCTTAAGAAAATGGCTGTGGCCATTGCTACATTCAAACTTTCCGTCTTCTGTTGTGGACCGAATTGAGGGATTCCCAACTCCTTATCGAGCAATGAGCGGATTTCACCTGAAATGCCATTGGCTTCGTTTCCCATTACAAGGATTCCTTCTTCTTCAAATGAAGTTTGATAAAGGCTCTCCCCTTCCATGAAGGTTCCGTAAATAGTCCGTTTTTCATTCTTGAGATGTTCAGCGAGATTCAGGTAGTTGATCTGAACCCGGGCCAACGATCCCATGCTCGACTGAACCACCTTGGGGTTGAAACAGTCAACAGTATTCTGAGAGCAGAGAATCTGGGGAATGCCGAACCAGTCACACAGGCGAATGATCGTGCCGAGGTTCCCCGGATCGTTCACATCATCCAGGGCAACTGCAAGACCTTCTTTAGAGACTGGTTTTGATTCGGGGATTTTGAAAATAGCCAATACTATATTTGGAGCCGTCAGGGAGCTTATAGAACCCAACTCCCGTTCGGAAATCAGTTGCACTTTATCCTGCTCCATGCATTCAAATTCAGGCAGACAGTAAATTTTATCTACTTGTATATCAGAGTCTAACAAGTCAAGCACTAATTTTTTGCCCTCGGCGATAAACAGACCTTCTGAC
>JAUIKV010000305.1 GCA_030430615.1 Bacteroidia bacterium | reverse complement strand
TGATCTTCTGTCTTTCCAGTTTTGTGATGTCCCGGATGACAACTTCAAAGCTCTTGTCAGAAAAAACGATGGCGTGAAGGTTGAAGGTTTTCTTGTCCCTGTAAACGACATCCTCAAAATGGGGCAACTCCTTTTTGTCAATCTCCTTGCTTTTATCCAGGTACGTGTCTATAAATGCATTGAGCTTGCGAAACTCCTCAACATTGAAAATCTCTTCTTCGGAAATGTTCGATTCTTTGGATATCATATTGATAAACTGAATGAAGTGATTGTTTCTCAGAATCTTCTTCTTTTCCGGAGTGAAAAACGCAATACCTTCATTGAGGGCAATCAGATGCGAGAACATCTTGTTCTTTTCAATCTCGATCTTGCTTTTCGCCGCCGTCAGTTTGTCATAGATTTCTACAATCTGCTTGCTTATCTCCCCAAACTCTCCCTCGGGAAAAGCGATCTTGTCTTCTATTTCCTTTCCCTGACTCAGTCGCGTGGCAAAGTCCTTCAATTTGAGAAGCACCCCAGAGATATTGCGCAAAACCAGACTCAGTATTCCCCAGGTTACCATAAAAAGAACCAAAAGGTACAGTAGAAAGGTCTTTTCGATATTGAGAAAGTTCTTTACCTCAACATCATAATGCGCAGCTACCCTAACGAATAGATCCGAGTAGTTCTTGGCGTAGTAATAGTATTCATAACCCGTCGTAGACGACTCCCTGATGTGCGACCCGGTACCCGATTTTTGCGCATATTGAATTTCCGGACGGTGCAGGTGATTCTCCATTTTGGAGGGGTCGGAGACTTCGGAATCGTAAAGCACCTTCCCAAACATGTTTATAATCGTTATCCGAATATTGCTCGTTGGAATGTAATACGAAAGAGAATCGAGCTGGGAATAGGAAGTCTTGGGGTCGAGATTCTTCTTTTGGATATAGTTGAAGGTCAACTCGGCGATATTGTCGAGGTTCATCTCCATCTGCTCCCGCTTGAGCGACTTTTCCCTGTTATACTGGAGAAAAAGCACCAACATCGTAAAGACGAGAAAAATCGCCGAGAGATAAACAAAAAGCTTTTGCCTGTACTTGAGCTTGAACATCTGGATTCCTGATTGAACAATCCGCAAAATTAAGCCCAAATTGCGTTGTAAAAAAACCTGAGCAATTAAGCAACGATTATCAATTCATTACCGCAATGTTAAGTCGACACTCCGCGAATTCCCTTTATAAAATCTGGAATAGCATCCACCCCGTTTTTCTCGAGGAATTTTACAAAGGCGGATCCGATGATGGCACCCGAAGTGCTGCGGGTCGCCAGGTCGAAGGTATCCTGATTTGAGATTCCAAAGCCAACGATTTGCGGAGCCTGTAAATTCATGGCTGAAATCCTTTCGAAATAATTCTTTTGCTCAGAACCAAAGGTGTTTTTCGCACCTGTCGTGCTGGCCGAGCTGACCATATAGATGAATCCATTGGAGATCCTGTCGATGAATCGGATTCTCTCCTCACTTGTTTGGGGAGTAATCAGAAAGACATTGATCAGGCCGTATTTCTCAAAGATTTCCTGGTATTGGGAGTGATAGACATCCACAGGCAGGTCGGGAATGATCAGGCCATCGATACCGGTTTCCTGGCATTTTCGGCAAAAAGACTCAATCCCATACTGCATCATCGGATTGAAATAGCCCATGATCAGCAGAGGTATTTCGATTTGATCCCGAATGCCCTGCAGCTGCTCAAACAGGATATCGGTGGTCATGCCGTTCTCAAGGGCTTTCGTGCTCGATTCCTGGATGGTTGGGCCATCAGCCAAAGGATCGGAAAAAGGAAGGCCAATTTCCACCATGTCAACTCCGGATTCCTGGAGTTTCCCTATTATTGCAGCCGTATCGTTCAATTCCGGAAAGCCCGCCGAAAAGTAGATGGACAACAACTTATTATCGCTCTCGGCACTGCCCGCCCCTGACAAAGCTTTGTTTATTCTGTTCATTCTTATTAAACTATTCTAAAATTCGTCTTTCAATCAAAAATCACAATCAGAGCCCAAAATAGGAAATGTAGGTGTTGAGATCCTTGTCTCCCCGCCCGGAAAGATTGATCACCACCACTTCATCCTCCTTGAAATCGATTTTTCCCAAAACAGCCAATGCATGTGAAGTCTCAATGGCAGGTATGATTCCTTCTAGTTTAGAGAGCTCAAGACCGGCCTTCATGGCCTCATCGTCGGTTGCGCTCAGAAACTCGGCTCTTCCGGATTTA
>JAUIKV010000056.1 GCA_030430615.1 Bacteroidia bacterium | reverse complement strand
ACGGCCCAATCTCTCTGCGAAATAAAATTGTTGTAATAAACAGAGGCCAATGATGTGCTGTTTTCATATTGTTTGAGCTTCGTCAGTTTCAAATCATTGATCACGGCATCGATAAGCCAATCGTCAAATTCTCCCCTTTTAATCTTGTCAAGCTCACCCAACATCAGGTCCTTTACTTCATCCAGGCTTTGTCCTGTCTTAGGCGTCCCATCCAGATAATGGTACCCGTATTCGTTCAAAAAGGCATGGTAAGACCCCGCTCCCTGTACCTTTTGACTCTGATTTAGATTTAAATCAATTAAGCCAGCTTTGCTATTTGAAAGCATCATGTCAATAAGCAATGCCCTTTTGTGCTCCTCACTTCCAAGGCCACCGTTCACTCTAAAGGCAACCCTGACCGATTCTGCTGTCGGCCCATAGACTTCGATCTCAGTTATGGACTCCAGGGGGTCTTCCTTAGGAAGCACTGGGTGTGTCACTTCTTTGTTCTCCAATAGCCCAAAAGTGTCATCGATCAATTTAATTGTTGGATCGAATTCAAAATCCCCTACCAGAACTACTGCCATGTTATTGGGCACATAAAACTTGTTAAAATAATCCTGAATGGCCACCATGGATGGATTTTTCAGATGCTCCGAAGTTCCAATTGTGGTTTGCTGACCATAAGGATGATTCGGAAACAAGGCTTTGCTCATGGCATGATATTTCTTATCTCCGTCATTGTCCAGACCTCGATTGAATTCTTCATATACGGCCTCCAACTCCGTATGAAACAATCTCAAAACCAGTTCAGAAAAACGATCCTTTTCAAGTCTGGCCCATTTTTCCAGCTCATTTGCAGGGATCTTATTGTGATAGATGGTTTCCTCATTTGAAGTGTGGGCATTGGTTTGCTGAGCCCCCAGTGAGGATACCATTTTGTCATATTCATTCGCAATTGCATAGTTTGAGGCATCAAGCGAAATCCGATCAATTTCTCCGTAAATCTCCTTTTTCTTCACTGGATCTTTTTCGTTTTTGTGTTTTTCGAACAAATCCGAAATTGAATCGAGGTAAATTTTTTCGGTTTCCCAGTCTTGGGTTCCAAACTCACTATTGCCCTTGAACAGCATATGCTCTAAATAATGAGCCAATCCGGTATTGTCTGCAGGGTCATAGGTGGATCCGGCCCTAACCGCCACATAGGTCTGTATTTTGGGTTCGTCGCGATTTTGACTCAGGTATACCTTGAGCCCGTTGTCAAGGGTGTAAAGTCTCAAGCCCGTGGGGTCATTGCTGACGGTCTCATAAGAATATCCGTTGGCATCGGTATGATTTTCGGTAATAAAATCTATTGCTTGCCCGGATTGCTTGCATGCAGCTATTAACAAAAAGGACAGTGCGAAAGTGTAGGAAAGGAGATTTTTCATTTCAAATGTTGGTGAAAGTTAAAAATGTGATTCAGAGATTAAAAATAAAGAAGAGGTGTTGAGTAAGAAAGTGGTTGGCCTGTATTGTGAATATTTTAACATCTAAAAGAAAAACTGATGAAGAAAAGAAAAAAGGCCGCCCTGTAGGCAGCCTTGATCTTTAATTTTTGAAACATGCTCGGGTCGAATTAACCCAGAACTTCCAGAACCTTCTGCCCGATTTCAGCAGGAGAATCGACAACGTGAATTCCGTTGGCCGCCATGATTTCCATTTTTGCCTGTGCTGTGTCGTCTTTTCCGCCTACGATTGCACCGGCATGCCCCATGGTTCTTCCCGCAGGAGCCGTTTGTCCGGCAATGAATCCCACAACTGGTTTTCGGTTGCCATCTGCCTTGATCCATTTCGCTGCATCGGCTTCCAATTGCCCTCCGATCTCTCCGATCATCACTATGGCGTCTGTGTCAGGATCCTCCATCAGGAGTTGAACCGCCTCTTTTGTCGTAGTGCCGATAATCGGGTCCCCTCCTATTCCTATGGCCGTTGTGATGCCAAGTCCTTTTCTGACTACCTGATCAGCGGCTTCATAGGTCAAGGTTCCGGATTTGGAAACAATGCCGACTCGTCCTTTTTTGAAAACAAAGCCGGGCATGATGCCGACCTTGGCCTCGTCCGGAGTGATAACTCCAGGGCAGTTCGGTCCTACCAACCGGCAGTCACGGGCATCAATGTAAGATTTTACGCGTACCATATCCGCAGTAGGAATGCCTTCCGTTATACAGATGATCACTTTGATGCCTGCTTCGGCGGCCTCCATGATGGCGTCTGCTGCAAAAGCTGGCGGAACAAAAATGATTGACGTGTTTGCGCCCACCTCACGAACCGCATCAGCAACCGTATTGAATACCGGTTTGTCCAAATGTGTTTGACCACCTTTCCCGGGAGTCACTCCACCGACGACATTGGTGCCGTATTCGATCATCTGACCCGCGTGAAACGTACCTTCGCTTCCCGTGAAACCCTGTACGATCACCTTTGAATCTTTATTGACTAATACACTCATTTTTCTATGCTAGTTTTTACTTTTTAAATCCATTTTTACTTGAACAAAATTAGGGCAAATTCAATAGAATGAAACCCTATTTCTTCATTTTTTCATAAAGGCCGGGGAGGTTTTTGATCATCCCCAATTCCCTGTATTTTTCACGGGCCTCTCCCGCCGGAGAGCCAAAATAGGTTTTTCCTGGCTCTAGATCTTTTGACACGCCAGACTGAGCGTAGACCACGGCCCCCTTGCCTATGGTGATGTCACTGATCACGCCAACCTGTCCCCAAAGGGTGACCTCATCTTCGAGTCGGGTACATCCGGCTATGCCGACCTGTGAGGCAATCAGGCATCTCTTCCCGATGATGGTGTCATGAGCGATCTGCACCTGGTTGTCAAGCTTTGTCCCTTCGCCTATAATTGTGTCACCCGTGACCCCTTTGTCAATTGTGCAAGCAGCGCCGATTTCCACATCGTCCTCTATTATTACCCGCCCACATGACTTGAGCTTGTCAAATCCATGAGCACGTTTTTGAAAATAAAAGGCATCACCTCCTAATACCGTTCCCGAATGAATTACCACCCGATCGCCTATAACAGTGTTGTCATATATGCTGACATTCGGATGGATGAGGCATTCCTTCCCGATGGTTACATTGTTGCCAATGAAGACCTGAGGCTGAATTATTGTGTTGGACCCAATAATGGCTGAATCCGCGATGCTTTTGGAAGCGGGTACAAAAGGGCGAAAATGTTGAGTAATCTTATTGAAATCGGCAAATGGGTCTTCGGAGAGAAGCAGTGCTTTGCCTTCGGGACAATCGACTTTCTTGTTGATAAGGATCACTGTCGCGGCTGAATTCAAAGCCTTGTCATAGTATTTGGGATGGTCGACGAAAACAATGTCTCCGGGCTCAACCACATGAATCTCATTGATGCCGTTAACCGGAAAATCTCCATCTCCTACAAATTCGTTTCCTGCTATTTCTGAGATCTCCTGAAGGGTGTGGGTGCGAAAGAATTTCATGAGGTTCAGTCTTTCACGCGTTCCATATAACTTCCCTTTTCAGTATCGATCTTGATCTTGTCTCCTTCATTGATGAAAAGCGGAACATTGACCTGTGCGCCGGTTTCAACAGTCGCTGGCTTCGTCGCATTAGTCGCGGTATTCCCCTTCACACCAGGCTCTGTGTGCGTGACCTCAAGGTATACGTGAGCAGGCATCTCCACCGAAAGCGGCAGTTCATCAGACGTTCTGATGATGATGGTGACGATTTCCCCTTCTTTCAACAGGTCGGGCGAGTCCAGCGCCTCCTTTTGGAGAGATATCTGATTATAGTCGTCGGTGTTCATGAAGTGATAGGTGTCTCCTTCCGGATAGAGGTATTGATACTTCCTTGTTTCCACCCTGACTTCTTCTATCTTATGGCCCGCCGAAAACGTGTTGTCAATTACCTTGCCCGAGGTCAGGCTCTTGAGTTTCGTTCTCACAAAAGCAGGGCCTTTGCCCGGTTTTACGTGCAGGAATTCTACAATTTTATAGGTGTCATTGTTATAAACGATGCACAAACCTTTTTTAATGTCTGATGTTGTTGCCATTTTGATCTAATAGTTACTTGTGTATCCTTTCATGATCCCTCGCTGTGAATTGTTGATAAAAGTCAAAACCTCATCTCGTTCCGGACTTGCGTCGAGTTCAGCTTCCAGAATTCTAGAGGCCTGGGATACATTGTTGTTCTTTTGAAACAGGATTCTGTAAATGTTCTGAATCTCGTTGATCTTTTCCGATGAAAAACCTCTTCTTCGCAAACCTATGGAGTTGATCCCAATGTAGGACAAGGGCTCTTTGGCAGCCTTTACAAAAGGAGGCACATCCTTTCTCACCAGGGATCCACCTGATATCATGGCATGTTTCCCAATATGAATGAATTGATGAACCCCTGCAAGACCACCGATGATGGCATACTCTCCAATCTCGACGTGTCCGGCGAGGGTAACTCCGTTCACTATGATCACGTCATTTCCGATAATGCAGTCATGAGCAACGTGGGCAGTCGCCATAATCAGGCAATTGTCTCCAATCACCGTTTTCCCGTAGGCATTTGTGCCCCGGTTTATCGTGGCGCATTCCCTGATGGTAACATTGTCTCCTATCACCGCCAGAGAATCCTCCCCTTCGAATTTCAGATCCTGTGGAATGGCCGATATGACGGCTCCCGGAAATATTCGACAATTCTTGCCGATTCTAGCGCCTTCCATGATCGTCACATTGGATCCAATCCACGTGCCTGACCCGATGGTCACATTGTTGTGAATAGTCGTAAAAGGCTCAATCACAACATTTGTGGCGATCTTTGCGCCGGGATGTATATAAGCTAAGGGTTGATTCATCTGTTCTTTTCTTCTTTAGATTATTATATCAGGATTTCTTCACGATCTGGGCCATGAGCTCTGCCTCTACGACAAGTCTGTTGTTGGCGTAGCCATAAGCCTGCATGTGACAGATGCCCCTTCGAATCGGTGTCATCAATTCAGCCTTGAAAATCAAGGTATCACCAGGCAAAACCTTCTGCTTGAACTTGACATTGTTCATTTTCATGAAATAGGTCAGGTAGTTCTCGGGATCCGGCACAGTGCTCAGCACCAGAACCCCACCACATTGTGCCATTGCCTCGATCTGAAGCACTCCTGGCATAACCGGTGCCCCAGGGAAGTGCCCTACGAAAAAGGTCTCGTTCATCGTGACGTTTTTCATGCCGACAACATGATTGTCGGACAGCTCCAGGATCCGGTCGACCAAAAGGAAAGGAGGTCTGTGGGGCAAGAGCGCCATAATGTCATGGATGTCCATCAGAGGTGGCTGATTCAAGTCGTACTGGGGAACCTTGTTCCGCTTTTCGATCTTGATGAGCTTCATCATTTTTCGGGCAAAATGCGTATTGATCTTGTGACCCGGTTTTGTAGCGATGACCTTTCCCCGGATCTTTGTGCCGATGAGCGCCAAATCCCCGATTACGTCGAGCAGCTTGTGACGTGCCGCTTCATTGGCCCAATGCAAGGTCAGATTATCTAAAATCCCATTCGGTTTGACAGTTACTTTATCTTTTTTAAAGGCTTTGCTCAATTTTTGCATCGTCTCATCCGACAGAGGTTTGTCGACGTAAACAATGGCATTGTTAAGGTCTCCTCCTTTGATGAGGTCGTTGTCGAGAAGCATTTCTATCTCATGCAAAAAGCTGAAGGTCCTTGCATCTGCAATTTCCTCCTTGAAATCTTCAATGCGTTCGAGGGTAGCGTTCTGAGTACCGAGAATCTTAGTTCCAAAATCAACCATAGTCGTGACTTCGTACTTGTCCGAAGGCATGATCATGATCTCGCTTCCGGTCTCCTCATCCTTATATGAGATGATGTCTTTCACCTCGTATATGTCTCGCTCAGCATCCTGATCTTCAATGCCTGCCTTTTCAAGGGCTTCGACAAAGAATTTGGAGGACCCGTCCATGATTGGAGGCTCCGGGGCATCAATCTCAATGATGATATTGTCCAGGTCCAAACCTACAAGGGCCGCCAGCACATGCTCAGAAGTATTGATGACCACGCCATTTTTCTCTATATTGGTACCTCTTTGAGTGTCTGTCACATAACATGCAAGCGCCTCAATTGCAGGCTGCCCTTCTAGATCCGTTCGAACAAAGGTGAATCCAGAGTTAACCGGCGCCGGTTTAAAGGTCATGGAGACCTTGTTGCCCGTGTGCAACCCAATGCCCTCCAAGGATATCTCCTTACTGATGGTTTTCTGGTTAACAGTCATGAAATGATTATTTTTTAGTTTCAAGTTTTTTGTCAAGGTCGTCCAGTCTTGAGGATATCTTTGGCAAATTCTTGAAGTGAACGTATGATTTATTGAAATCGTGGTAAGGTATCGCCGGGCTCCCCTGAACGGTTTCATTGTCAGGTATTGACTTTCCTATTCCGGATTGTGCCTGGATTTGGACGTTGTCACCAATGGTAATGTGACCAACAATGCCAACCTGGCCGCCAATTTTACAATTATTGCCTATTTTCGTTGAACCGGCAACTCCGGTTTGAGCAGCAATTACCGTATGCTTTCCGATTTCCACATTGTGTGCAATGTGAATCTGATTGTCGAGCTTCACGCCTTTTCTGATGATGGTGGAACCTAAAGTAGCTCGGTCAATTGTGGTGCCTGCCCCGATGTCAACATTGTTTTCAATGACAACATTTCCAGTTTGAGGTATTTTGTGATAATCTCCATTTTTATTCGGAGCAAACCCAAAGCCGTCACAGCCAATTACAGTTCCCGCATGAATCGTGCAATCATTGCCAATCTCAGATTCAGAATAGATTTTTGATCCCGCAAAAATTGTTGTGTTATCACCGATGATCACATTCTCCCCAACAAACACATTGGGGTAGATCTTGACATTGTTTCCTATTTTGACATTTGCGCTTAGATAACTGAAAGCCCCGAGATAGAGATCTGAACCATACGCTACCGTATCGTGCATGAAATGGGGCGACTCAAGACCAGACTTGTGAAGCTTGATCTGATTGTAGTACTCCAAAACCTTGGTAAATGCCAGGTAAGGATCGTCGACCTTGATCAGAGTGCTGCTCACCTCCTTGTCAGGAACAAAGTCCTCTTTGACAATTACCACAGAGGCATCCGTCGAATATAACCAGGAATTGTATTTTGGATTCGATAAAAAAGTAAGCGAACCCTTGTCCCCTTCTTCAATTTTTGACAGCTTATGGACCTCCTCTTCAGGATTTCCAATTACAGTGCCATTGAGAATGTCAGAGATTTGTTTAGCCGTGAATTTCAAAAGATAATTATTATTCCGTTTTCTTCGGGTGTTTGCAAAAATACAAAAATTGGTCAATCCTGATCATTTATGTGCGCTTCTTTGGATAGCAAAGAAAATAACGCGTCGTTTTTTGGTCTAAACCGGCAATCCCCGCATATCCCGAAGCATCTTTGATGTCAATCGTTTCTCCAGATTTAAGCGCGATGCGAATACCCATCGGTTCCGTTTTGTAGACCAGGTTGCTGACCTCTCCCGAATAGACCAGGTAGTCCAAATCTGATTCTTCTATGTTGAATCGCATCCCGATTTCCTCACGGATCTCCTCAATTTTCATTGGATCGAAAGGCCTGTCTGACATGAGCACCTTCGGAAGTCTCCGATTCACAATGGATCTTGACAAGTAGGACAGGATGAAGTCGTCATTTTCGCACCAGGCTTTCATCCCGTGAATAAGATCTGTATCATCCAGTTTTGCATAGGCATCCAGAATCTTCTTGTCAAATGACTCAGAATTCACTTCATTCTCCAGGAATATACCGAGCACAGGTGTCATTGGCACCTCTTTTCCGGCAAGAACCAGCTCTCTTGAGCGCTTGAGGATCTTAACCAGAATATTTTCGGCGGCGAGCCCTGTTTTGTGCAGGTAAACCTGCCAGTACATGAATCTCCGGGCCATGATGAACTTCTCGACCGAATAGATTCCTTTGTGTTCGATGGCCAGTTGGTCATTTCTAACGCAAAGCATGGAAATGAGTCTTTCCGCATTCAGGTTTCCCTCAGCCACACCGCTGTAGAAACTGTCTCTCTTCAGATAATCAAGTCGGTCCATGTCCAGTTGACTTGAAATCAGCTGATTCATAAACTGCCTTGGATACTCCCCCTTGAACATCGAAATTGCCATCTCCAACCGATTGTCATACTCTTTGTTGAGTGATTCCATGAACTTTAGGGAAAGGTCCTCGTGACCCATGCCCTGAGCAAAGCATCCTTCAAGTGCATGTGAGAAAGGCCCATGCCCCAGGTCGTGCATCAAAATAGCAAGAAGTAGCGCCTCCTCCTCTTCTGTGCTGATATCGACTTCCTTGAGCCGCAAAGTCTCAATGGCCCTCTGCATCAAAAACATACAACCAATCACGTGATGAAAGCGGGTGTGATGGGCACCGGGATAGACAAGGTAAGACAGCCCCATCTGGGATATCCGCCTCAGGCGCTGAAAATAAGGATGTTCAATGACCTGAAAAACCAAGGGGTTTTTTATCGTTATAAACCCGTAAATCGGGTCATTAAATAATTTGAGTTTTTTCAAAATTTTCAGCTTGTTTTTTGTACTTTTCCGAATAAATTCCTTCCTTGCGTGTCTGGGTAACAGAACAAAAATAAAGGTTTCATTTAACTAATTTGGTATAATTGATTTAGAATGAGTTCAGGTAAAATACTATGGGTTGACGATGAAATTCAACTTCTCAAACCTCACATGCTTTTTTTGGAAAAGAAAAATTATGAGGTGGTTCCCTGTACAAATGGCGCCGACGCGGTTGAAAGTGTGAATGAGGAGCAGTTTGACATCGTCTTTCTCGATGAGAACATGCCTGGTCTGTCTGGCCTTGAAACCTTGTCGCAAATCAAGGAAAAGCATCCGAACCTTCCAGTAATCATGATCACCAAGAGTGAGGAAGAATATATTATGGAAGAGGCTATCGGGTCCAAGATTGCCGATTATCTGATCAAGCCTGTGAATCCTAATCAAATTCTTCTGAGTCTGAAAAAGAACCTGGACATCGGACGACTGGTGTCAGAAAAGACTACCTCGAACTACCAGCAGGAATTCAGGAAGATTTCCCTGGACCTGGCCATGGTCAACACCTACCAGGACTGGATCGACCTTTACAAGAAACTCGTGCATTGGGAAATACAGCTCGAGTCCATTTCGGATCCGGGGATGACCGAAATACTGGAAAGCCAGAAAGAAGAGGCCAATTCTCAGTTTTACAAATTCATCAAAAAGAATTACAGGGACTGGTTCCACGGCGGCGATGCTCCTGTTCTTTCCCATACCTTGTTCAAGGAGGTAATCGCTCCTAAGTTAAAAAAGGACAAAGGCACTCTTTTGGTTGTGATAGACAATCTTCGCTATGATCAACTCAGGGTGTTGGAACCTGTGATCAATGAGTATTACAAGCCGACAGAGGAAATTGCTTATTACAGCATCCTTCCCTCTGCAACCCAATACGCCAGAAATGCCCTCTTCTCTGGCCTGACTCCCTTGGAAATGGAGAAGAAGTACCCTCAGTATTGGAAGAACGACACAGACGAAGGAGGCAAAAACCTTTATGAAGGGGAGTTCCTATCCGAGAACCTGAAAAGGCTGGGCATGAATATCTCCCATGAATACTATAAGATCACTGCCGTGAGTCAGGGAAAGGAACTGGCTTCGAACCTGGCGAAAATCAAGGGCAATGACCTTACTGTGGTGGTTTATAATTTCGTCGACATGCTGTCTCATTCACGCACAGAGATGGATATGATCAAAGAGCTGGCGAGCGACGATAAGGCCTACCGGTCTTTGACCCTGAGTTGGTTTAGAAACTCGCCTTTGCTCGAGATCATTCAGAATGCTCAGAAAATGGGTTTGAACCTGATAATCACAACTGATCATGGCACGATCAATACCTCCAGGCCTTCCAAGGTGGTGGGCGACAAGAATATCAGCTCGAACCTTCGCTATAAAACAGGGAAAAGCCTGAGTTACAACGAGAAGGAAGTCTACGAGGTCAAAGACCCGAAAGACATATTTCTTCCATCCCTGCATCTGAGCAGTTCATTCATTTTTGCAAAAGAAGACTTCTTCTTTGCCTATCCCAACAACTACAATCATTACGTCAAGTATTATAAAAACACCTATCAGCACGGTGGCATCTCTCTTGAGGAGATGATCATCCCTTGTATAAGCTACGAAGCCAAGTAAAGATTGGGTGCCTTTTTTTGACCTTTTGATACGGCAATTGTCAAAGAATTTTATCAATTTTGCACGAGAGACAAGAACTCTCCCTTAAATCCAGAATTGATGAAAAAACACAATTTCTCTGCAGGTCCCTGCATCCTTCCTCAAAGCGTATTGAAACAGGCTTCAGAAGCTGTTGAAAACTTCAACGGTCTGGACCTTTCGTTAATTGAAATCTCACATCGCAGCGCCGATTTTGTCGCAGTGATGGAAAAGGCCAGAAAGCTGGTTTTAGAGCTGATGAACCTGGAAGGAAAAGGATATTCCGTTCTTTTTCTTCAGGGAGGGGCAAGTCTTGAGTTTTTGATGGTCCCTTACAACCTGATGTCGATAGGCGGAAAAGCTGCCTATCTGGACACCGGCACATGGAGCAGCAAAGCCATAAAGGAGGCCAGGATCCTGGGTGAAGTGGAGATCATGGCGAGTTCAAAGGATTCCAACTACTCTTACATTCCAAAGGATTATGTTGTGCCGTCTGGTGTAGACTATGTGCATTGTACGAGTAATAACACGATTTTTGGAACACAGATGAAGGAGTTTCCCAAAACAGAGGCTCCCCTGATTTGTGACATGAGCTCCGACATTTTTTCGAGAGAGCTCGATTTTAGCCGGTTTGATCTGATCTACGCGGGTGCTCAAAAAAACATGGGCCCTGCTGGTACAACCCTTGTAGTGGTCAAAGATGAGATTTTGGGCAAAACCGGGCGAGAAATCCCATCCATGCTCGATTACAAGGTTCACATTTCAAAAGACAGCATGTACAATACCCCATCGGTTTTTGCTGTTTACGTTTCCATGCTCACCCTTGACTGGTTGAAGTCCCTGGGAGGGATTAAGGAGATAGAGAGAAGAAATGTGGAAAAGGCACGGCTGCTCTATGATGAGATAGACAGAAATCCACTCTTCAGAGGTGCCGCTGCAACAGAAGACAGGTCCGATATGAACGTAACATTTTTGCTTACCGATGATTCCAGGAAACAGGAATTTGACGCTTTATGCAAAGCCAAAGGGATCAACGGCATAAATGGTCACAGGTCAGTAGGCGGTTACAGAGCTAGCATTTACAATGCAATGCCGCTTGAAAGTGTGGCAGTATTGGTAGACATAATGAAATCATTATAAAATTTAGATTTTAAACAGGATGAAAGTATTGGCAAATGACGGAATTGCAACTTCCGGTATCGTAGCGCTCGAAAAAGCGGGGTACGAGGTTTTATTGAATACGGTGGCACAGGAGCAGCTGGCCGGTTATATTAACGATAACCAGATCGATGTTCTGCTCGTCAGAAGCGCTACCAAGGTGAGAAAGGACCTTATAGATGCCTGCCCCGGCTTGAAAATCATAGGCCGTGGAGGCGTGGGAATGGACAACATAGACGTGGAATATGCAAAAGAAAAAGGAATCAAAGTGATCAACACGCCTGCCGCCTCTTCCCATTCAGTGGCTGAGTTGGTATTTGCACATTTGTTCGGCATGGTGAGGTTTCTTCACGATTCTAATCAAAATATGCCACTGGAAGGGGATTCAAAATTCAAGGAACTGAAAAAAGCATATGCAAAGGGCGTTGAACTCAAAGGCAAAACGCTGGGCATCCTTGGTTTTGGCAGAATCGGGCAGGCAACAGCAAAAGTAGGTTTGGGAGTTGGCATGCGAGTCGTGGCTTTTGATCCGTTTATAGACAGTGCCCACATTGAAATCGATTTCTTTGACGGGCAGGAAGTGAATTTCACCATTGACACAATTTCGAAAGAGGCCGTCCTTGAACAAGCCGACTTCATATCTCTTCACGTTCCCGCTCAGGATGATTACGTGATCAGTACGAAAGAGTTCGAAATCATGAAAGATGGAGTGGGCATCG
>JAUIKV010000055.1 GCA_030430615.1 Bacteroidia bacterium | reverse complement strand
ATATGCACAATCCGACACCCTGGGCAAACAATTGGACGACATGATTACAAAATACAAGTCCAAGGTTCATATTGTCGGACATACTCCTATGGAAACAATAACTTCGCGTTATAAGGGAAAATTCATTACGACGGATCTCAATGAGAAAGCAACAGAAATAGTTTTAATGAAAAGAAAAAGGAACAAATACGAGAGGTTCAGGATCGATTCGGAGGGTAAGGTCAGTGAACTGATATCCCAGTAGAGTTATCCGGATTCTTGTGAAATAAATTCCTATTTTTGGGAAAAGCAATTGGGAAAGATGCAATTCAATCATCCAGAAATTCTGGCACTTCTCTTCGTATTGATCATCCCGATACTCATCCACTTATTTCAGCTCCAACGATTTAAAAAAGAGGCTTTTACCAATGTAAAGTTTCTTCGTGAGATCGAACTGCAATCCAGAAAAAGCTCCAGGCTCAAGAAATTGCTGATCCTTGCTTCTCGATTACTGGCTCTGACATGTCTTATCCTGGCTTTCGCGCAGCCCGTGCTTAAGAAAACTGACGGTCAGGAGAACCGAAAAACAATCATATACCTGGACAATTCCCTCAGCATGCAGGCGACTGACAAAAACGGATCCGAGCTGCTGCAGAATGCGAAGCGAGTCTTGATCGACGAGCTTCAAAGTCTTCCGGGGGACTTTGCTTTGATCACAAATGATAACATTCAGGAAAGCCTGCCATCAGAAGGCATACGACAGGAGTTGACAAAGATTACCTACCACCCGGTCCGCAAGGAATTTTCTCAAATTCTTCTGGAAGCCGCCACCATTTCGACAAACAAAGGATTTGACGGCGCAGATGTCTTTTTGTTTTCTGACTTTCGAAACTCTCCTTATGAGATTGACTCCTTGCCGTCAGGGGTTCGAAACCTGTACTACCTCATTCCGGTTCGATCGGATCGATACCAGAACCTGAGTCTTGACAGTCTATGGCTGAGTGCCTTTGACCGAGATGAATTGAAAATCAGCGGAAGAGTCCTGGCTCAAGACATCGATGAGGACAACCTCAGCGTATCTCTTGTTTTGAACGGGCAACTCTACGGAAAGTCTTCTTTAGCCATTGAGAAAGGCAATTATGCCAACGTAGAATTCAGCATTCCCCCGGGGACCACAGGGAGCGGGGCTATGATTTTTTCTGATCCGAGGCTCGGATTTGACAATTCGCTCTTTTTCACCCTTCCAGAAGCCTTTAAGCCCCAAGTGCTGGTTATAGGGGCTTATTCCAGCTACATCGAACGGATTTACACCAGCGATTCCTTTGAGTTGACCTTTCAGGAATTGTCAAATCTCAACCAGGGTGGCATCCAGAATTACGACCTGGTTCTTTTGAACGAACTGGAGATCATTCCTGCGCCATTGGTCAGGAGTTTAAAAACGTATGTGCAGGAGATAGGCAACCTGGTTCTGATTCCTTCGGCACAGCCTGACCTTGCCTCCTATCAAGCTATGTTCAGCTCCCTGGGGATCGGAAGCATTTCGTCTGAGTTCGAGAGGAAAAAATCTATTATCTCTGTATCGGAGGATCATCCTTTTTTCAACAATGTTTTCAAAGGCGAAGTGAAGAATTTTGAGTACCCTGAAGCCGAATATGGGATTGAATCGGATTTCAGGTCTTCGGCCCCTTTGATAAGCTTTGATGACGGCAGTGCCTTTGCCAGTGAGATTCCCCTTGGAAAAAACCGGGTATTCTGGATTGCCTCACCCTTGAAGGGAGAACAATCAAATTTTCGGGAATCCCCATTGATTGTTCCCTTATTCTACAATTTCTCTCTCCCTGAGAATCGAGCTCAAGGAGTCTACAGCGTAATTGGCAGAGCCAATGTGCTGCGGGTAAGGAATGATTCCCTGAGCGGCAATGCCCTTAAAATAACAAATGGCAAAGAAGAGTACATCCCCCTGCAAAAGAACTCGACGCAACAGGTTGAACTCTTTACGAAGGATTATCCGCTGCTTCCCGGCGTTTACCAGGTCCGGGATAATCAAAGGGTTCTTTCGGAACAGGCATTCAACTATGATCGCGACTTGATCCGACAAGATTATGCGAATCTGAACAGACTGGCAGAGGGGAGCAGTCAAATTAAATTGTTGTCCTCACCAGGGGAAGGTCTCCGGACGCTAAACGACCTGTTTTCAAGTCGAAGTTTGTGGCAATTATTTACTATTTTTGCCTTGATCTTCTTAGTTCTGGAAATGCTCATTCAAAAATTCTTTAAAAATTAACCATCGGCCAATGAACGTACTTCTGAGATCCGCAAGGATAATCGATGAAAACTCAAAACACCATCAGCAAACCAGAGACATTCTGATCGAAAAAGGAGTGATCACGGTCATTCGGAAAAGAATTGAGCTCCCAAAGAACTGCAAAGAGGTCAAAATTAAAAACCTGCATGTGTCCAATGGCTGGTTTGATACCAGTGTTTCTTTCGGGGAACCGGGCTTTGAAGAGCGAGAGACCATAGCTAATGGATTGAAAACAGCAGCTCGCAGCGGGGTGACAAAGGTTGCTGTCAACCCTAATACGAACCCCGTGATCGACAATAAATCTCAGGTGGAGTTTCTCATTCAAAAAAGCACAGGCTCATCCGTTTCTCTTTTTCCGATAGCCAATTTGACCCAAGGGGCACAAGGCAAGGAGCTTGCAGAGCTCTATGACATGAAAACGTCAGGGGCCGTAGCCTTCGGTGACTACGGAAAATGCATAGCCAATGCGAATTTACTGAAGATAGGATTGCTTTATGCCCAGAATTTTGACGGTTTGGTCATGAGCTTTCCACAGGACAACAGCATAGGAACCCATGGATTTGTAAATGAAAGTCCACAAACAACTAAGCTCGGGCTCAACTCTGTTCCCAACCTGTCAGAAGAATTGCAAATAATAAGAGATCTATATCTCCTCGAGTATACCGGCGGCAAGCTTCACATCCCGACAATATCGACTGGAGGTGCTGTAAATCTTATTCGAGAGGCGAAAAAGAAGGGGTTGGACGTCAGCTGCAGTGTTGCTGCTCACCATTTGTCCCTGACCGATGAAGAGATTGCTACTTTCGACACCAATTTCAAGGTAAGTCCTCCGTTGAGAACGGCTAAAGACGTCAAAGCCCTGATAAAAGGAGTTCAGGACGGAACCATTGACATGATCGTAAGCGACCACAATCCAATTGATATTGAGAACAAAAAAGTGGAATTCGAAAACGGTCTCTATGGAACAATCGGATTGGAAACGCTCTTTGGAAGTGTTGCTGACCTTGTAGGCATCGAAACCTTCGTAAAATGCATGACTGTAAATCCTCAGAAACGCTTTGGCCTTCCCATATCAGTCATCGAGGAAAATGCATGTGCTGACCTCACCCTGTTCGATCCTGACAAGGAATACATATTCAAACAGGATTTGATCATAAGCAAATCTGGGAATTCCGCCTTTTTGGGCAGGAGACTCAAAGGACAGGCCCTCGGCATATTCGCACGCAACGAGCTTGTGATTTAAATAAATACTATTATGTACAATCAAACCATATCGGAAGGAAAAACCATTGCGATAATCAGCTATATCACAATTATTGGAACCGTTATCGCCTTCGTGCTGAACCAAAACAAGCAGAATTACTTTGCCGCCTTTCACATCAGGCAAGCTCTGGGAATTTTTTTAACAGCTCTTATCGTGAACTTCCTTCAGCGCTTCAGCGATTTCGATTGGTTGGACTGGATTCTCAGCCTTGGGGTTTTCATTCTTTGGATCATCGGTTTGATCGGAGCCATTCAGGGAGAGGAAAAAAGAGTTCCTCTGCTCGGGGACCAATTTCAGGAGTGGTTCCGTTCGATAGGCTAATCTGAATAACCCGAAACACTTCGAAAATCGAACAATGTATGTCTGATCTCAATTTGGAATACCTCATAAGAAAGCCAGCGGACGACCTGCCCAATCCACCTCTGCTCATCATGCTCCATGGCTACGGCAGCAATGAACAGGACTTGTTCTCATTCGCTCAGGAGCTGCCTTCTGAACTCTTGATTCTGAGCGTCAGAGCGCCTTTGTCTCTTGGTTTCGGGAGCTATGCCTGGTATTCGATCAATTTCGAAGCCGATCGTGATAATTTTTCGAATTTGGAAGAAGCCAATCTGGCATTGAAAGAAATAGATCGATTCATTGATGGAGTTATTGATGAATTCGATCCTGACCCCGACCGAATTTTTCTTATGGGATTCAGCCAGGGCACGATATTAAGCCTTGCCTACGCTCTGAATCATCCCGGAAAGATTCAACACGTGCTTGCCCTGAGTGGCTACGTGAATCAACAATTACTGATCAAGCCCCTTGAGGCCGGTGCATACAAAGATCTCGATGTCTTCGCCTCCCACGGATCCGTTGACCAGGTCATCCCCGTGGAATGGGCCCGAAGAACCCCCGAATTTCTCAACAAACTTGAGATTGAACACGAGTATAAGGAATACCCGGTAGGTCATGGAGTGGCTCCACAGAATTTTTTCGATATGCTTTCCTGGATTCGCAAACGACTCTAAATCTTTGACTTATGTTCGTTAAAAGGAATTTGAAAATGTCACATGCACTTAAACATACATCTTTTCTGCTGGCTTTGATCTGTTTTCTCTCCCTGGCCTCCTGCATCGAAAAAGGAAATTCTGAAGAACTGTCAGGAATCAACGAACGGATCAAGATGGAGTATGCTCCTGACAAGCGAGTAGCGATCTATGATGTGAAAATTGTCAGCGATCGCAACTCCATTCGAATTACCGGTGAAACGGATCAAAATGAGGCCCTCAATAGGCTCAAAGAGGAATTGAAATCCTACGGCCTCAAAATTCATGATGAGGTGTCCCTGCTCCCAGATGAAAGCATAGGAACTCATCCCTATGCGGTCGTGAACAACTCGGTGGCAAACATTCGCTCTTTCCCGAAGCACTCAGCTGAACTTGCGACTCAGGCCATTTTGGGAACCGGTCTGAAGGTCTTGAAGATTGACGGTGATTTCTATCTCGTTCAAACGCCCGACCGATACATCTCGTGGGTCGACCACGGTGGGGTTCAGCTGATGACTCAAGAAGATTTTGAGAACTGGTCAACTGCACCCAAGTTGGTTTATTTGAAAAGCTTCGGCCATGTGTACGCCTCTAAAGATGATGAGATTCAGAAGGTCGGAGACCTGGTATTGGGAGCCCTTCTAAGACTTACAGGAGAAGACGGCGATTTCTTTGAGGTGGCCTACCCGGATGGGAGAGTCGGATACGTAAGGCGTGAAGAGGCTGAGATATATCTCAAATGGCTGGATGAACTGAACCCCAGTCCAGAGCGGTTGGAGCTTTACGCCCGTTCCCTGATGGGTGCGCCCTATCTATGGGGAGGCACTTCATCCAAAGGAATGGATTGCAGCGGGTTTACCAAAACAGCATTTCGCATGAACGGCCTGATCATCCCACGCGATGCCTCACAGCAGATTATGGCTGGCAAAGACATTGATCCTGACCTTTCTTTTGAATCCCTCTCGAAGGGCGATTTGATGTTCTTTGGCAAAAAGGCATCAGATAGCACACGTCAGCGAGTCACCCACGTGGCCATTTGGCTGGGCAACAATCGCGGAGAATTCATTCATTCCTCGGGTCGTGTGAAAATCGGTTCCATAAATCCTAAATCTCCGTATTACGACGAATTCAATGTGAACCGTTATCTCGGTAGCCGACGCTATCTCGGGGAATCAGATCCTCAGATCGCTCCCCTTCCTTTCAGAAATTAATTGAACTCCCATCCAAAGGAAGTCGTGAAGACGTAATCCGAATCGGCAGCCCCTTCAGTAGGTTGGCTGTCATAGTTGTAGGTTATACTCAATTTGATGTAGAAATCAAGTGGCAAATCGTATTTTAAGTCACCATTTAGATCCACACGATATCTTCCAGATTCCGTAAAGCTGGGATAAAGCGCCGCTGTTGTGAGAAAGCTCAGATCACCAATTGAGTATTTTTGAAAGCCCAGGCCGATAAAACCTTCAGCACTGTTACGCTCAGGATTTTCATTGGTATAGACCTCGGATGTAACCGCCGCACCGGCACTTAAAGCGAGGTACATGGAATTGTTGTGTATGAAATAATAACCGGCACCCGCTTGATAGGTCTGTCTTAAGTCCAGCAGTTGCTCATCATTGGCCAGGTACTTCGCCCTGGCTGTGATGAACCAGTCATCCGGAAGATAATATTGACCGCCCAATTCAGCATCCATCCTACGAATGTCAGCTGTGTTATCCTGACTACTCAAAACCGTTTTGAAAAAAGCATTCGCATTCCATCGCTTCGCCAGATAGGTGCCCCCGATGTACGTATTCAATTGCCTGAAGTTGTTGGCTTTTGTCAGAGTGATGCCCAAATCCACGTCAATCGACAGGTTGCTCAAGGCGCCTTTACCAATCGGTTCGAGAAAGATCAGGTCGTCCAAAGACTCTTCCACAGTTTGACCGTCATACAGCACCCTTACCTTCTTCTCCGCTCCCGGAATGCTATTCAAAGTGCCTGTGACGCGAACACCGTCAGAAAAAGCCATTATGAAAGTACGCTGACTTTTGATCTCCAGTACTTTGTCCCATTCTATTTTGAAGTCGGAATCACTGTAAGCGGTGCTATACGTCAAAACGCTCTTGTCCAGCTTTTCAATTTCCCCGACCAGCACATCCTCATTAATTAATTTAATCGTATCCTTCTGCGCCCAGGATTCTATAACGGCAAAAGAGAGAAAAAACAGTAGTATGTAGATTTTTTTCATGCCAAAAAAATTTTGTGCAAAGATAAGTAAACTTCAAATGAAACTAAATCTCAGACAAATTCTTCGATATTAAACGATAAATCTTTTAACATTACCATAACACGCTGCTTTTCAAATAGTCAATAAATTAGAACTTTCGAGATCCTTGCGGTAATACTGCCTGGCAGCAAAAGGATTCAATTAGTATTAACTCAAAATAATATTTTATGAAAAACAACACTACACCCATGAAATTTTCTCTGATTTTAACCCTCCTTCTCTTTGTTGGCTTTAGCAGCTACGGTCAAATGGAGATGCCCCAGGGCAGTCAAAAAGCCTCCGTCACCCAGCGGGTGGGAATCACAGACATTACCATTAACTATTCTCGACCGAGTGTAAACGGTCGCGAGATTTGGGGAAAGCTGGTACCCTACGGAATGAACAACCTCGGGTTTGGCACAGCCAAGGAATCTCCCTGGAGGGCTGGTGCCAACGAGAACACAACCATTCACTTTACAGACGATGTCAGCATTCAGGGCAATAAGCTTGCTGCAGGAACCTACGGATTGCACATGGTTCTGCACGAGGATGGCAAGGTTGACATAATCTTCTCGAACAATTCAACGGCCTGGGGAAGCTATTTCTATGATCCCGCCGAGGATGCCTTGCGTGTTTCAGTGAACTCCGAAACGGGTCCGCATACCGAATTGCTGACTTATGAGTTCCCTGCATTTGACAAAACATCGACTACCGCAGTGCTCAAATGGGCGGATAAGAGGATTCCTTTCAAGATAGACGTCGATGTGACCAATATTGTTCTTGCCCAGGTTAGAAAGGACCTGCAGGGTCAAAAAGGGTTCAGCGACCAGAACTGGAACCAGGCAGCCAACTGGTCCATGAACAATGGTGGAGACATGGAGGAAGCACTGGCGTGGAGTGAAGCTGCCATCAGCGCCCCTTTTATTGGGGTTGAGAACTACAACAACCTGCAGACGAAAGCACAGATTCTCAATAAAATGGGGAAAGGCGATGAGGCTGACAAGGTAATGGAAACAGCAATGGAGCAAGGAACGGTTTTTCAGGTTCACAACTACGGACGTCAGCTGATTGCCCAGGGAGAAAAGGAAAAAGCGCTTGAAGTCTTTAAAAAGAATGCAAAAATGCACAAGGATACCTGGCCGGTGAACTATGGTCTTGCCAGGGGCTATTCGGCCTTGGGTGACTACAAGAAAGCTTTGCAGTATCTTGAAAAGGCCTATGACCTGGCTCCTCAACAAGTCAATAAGGACAGGGTTCAGGCCAATATGGAAAAACTGAAAAAAGGAGAGGACATCAACTGATCTTGCTCCACAGGGACTTGTTTCTGGAAATCATTTGATAACTGTCCCAAATCTCACTATACGCGGCGTTCGCAGAGCCACCTTCAGCAGAGGCTACTTCGAACGCCGCTTTCCTTGCCAGTTCGAGAATGCCCCGATCCTTGACGATGTCAGCAATTTTCATCTGAAGGACACCGCTTTGCTGTGTACCCATTAGGTCGCCCGGCCCGCGTAGTTTGAGATCGACTTCTGCTATCCGAAATCCATCGCTGGTCTCGACCATAGTCCGCAATCGCGTTTTGGCATCACTTGTCAGTTTCTGTGAGGAGAGCAATATGCAATAACTCTGATCGGCACCTCGCCCTACCCTGCCGCGCAATTGGTGCAACTGAGACAATCCGAAGCGTTCTGCGCTTTCGATGACCATAACACTGGCATTCGGCACATTTACCCCAACCTCGATCACCGTGGTTGCCACCAGGATCTGGGTCTCCCCCTTCACGAAACGCTGCATCTCAAAATCTTTGTCAGCTGCCTTCATCTTTCCATGGACGATGCTGATTCTGTAATCCGGAAGCGGGAACTCGCGTGAAATGCTTTCATAACCATCCATCAGGTCTTTGTAATCCAATTGCTCCGATTCCTGGATCAATGGGTAAACTATGTAAACTTGCCTTCCTTTGGCAATCTCTTCTCTGAGGAAGCGGAATACCGAGAGTCGATTCTGGTCGAATTTATGCACCGTCCTGATTTCCTTTCTGCCCGGTGGCAGCTCATCAATGACTGATATGTCGAGGTCACCGTAAACACTCATGGCCAGGGTCCTTGGGATGGGAGTCGCAGTCATCACTAGTATATGGGGAGGGAGAACATTCTTTTTCCACATTTTGGCTCGTTGCGCCACGCCGAACCTGTGTTGTTCATCTATGATGGCAAATCCGAGGTTATTGAATTTCACCTTGTCCTCAAAAAGCGCATGGGTCCCTATCAGAATGTCCAGCGATCCTTCTTCCAGCTCTTTGTGGATTACCTTTCTCTGGGAGGCAGTAGTAGAACCCGTCAATAACCTCACCTTGACGTCCATTTTGCCCAATAGTTCCTCGACGGCCAAAAAGTGTTGATTCGCCAGGATCTCGGTGGGTGCGATCAGCGCCGACTGAAAACCGTTGTCCATGGCCAGAAGCATGGCCAATACCGCCACAATTGTCTTTCCCGATCCGACATCTCCTTGCAGAAGCCGGTTCATTTGGGCCCCTGTACTGAAATCCTTTCTTATTTCTTTCAAAACCTTCTTCTGAGCTCCGGTGAGTTCGAAGGGGAGAAATTCGTTGTAGAAGCTGTTGAAATTATCACCGACTTTCTCAAAAACATAACCTTTGATCTTGAGCTCACGGGTACGTTTCTTGACGACAAGTTGAAGTTGAATGAAGAATAACTCCTCGAATTTCAGCCTGAAACGGGCGCTTTTTAACAATTCCTGGTTTTTTGGGAAATGGATATTGAACATCGCCTCATCCTTGGTAACAAGGCCGAACTGCTTTCTAAATCCTGGAGACAGCGTTTCTTTGAATCGGCCATTCGTTTCCTGGAAAAGCTGGACCATCAATTTCTGAACCACCCGGTTGGTAATTCCTTTGTTTGACAATTTCTCGGTTGACGGATAAACAGGCTGCAGGCTTCCTCTTAAGCTCTTTTTGAATTCGGCTAGGAGCTCCATATCGGGGTGCGGCATGCTAAACTTGCCTTTGAATCGATTCACCCGGCCGAAAATGACATAGGGCGTATTCATCTTCAATGCGTCCTGTATCCATTTGGTACCGCGAAACCATACGAGTTCCATGATTCCGGTCTCATCTGCAAATTGGGCTACGAGCCTGCTACCTCTTTTCTGAGCCACCGTTTGGACAGAGGTGATGCGACCCACCAGCTGTACTTCCAGGGCATTGTCGTTAAGTTCGGCAATTTTGTAGAACCGGGAGCGATCTATGTATCGATTGGGAAACAGGTTTGCGAGATCGGCACAGGTGAATATCCCCAATTCTGAGCTTAGAAGTTCACCCCTGGCCGGCCCTACACCCTTTAAATACGATATTGGAGTTTGAAGTTGAATCACTTTAATGAGGATACCGCTTACGAAGATAAAAAACTAGACGGTTTTATCTATTTTTGACAGGCAATTTAAACGGGTCCATGGAAAGCGAAGAGCTAAAAGATTTTCTCAATCAGAAGGCTGATCTGTATAACCGGTCTGAGTTTATCGAAACAGATCCCATACGCATTCCCCATCGCTTCAGTCAAAAAGAAGACATCGAGATTTCCGGTTTTCTCACAGCTACCCTTTCCTGGGGAAACCGCAAGATGATTATCCGAAATGCCGAGCGCCTGATGGAACTCATGGGCAATTCGCCGTATGATTTTATAATGGAAAGTAAATCGGGGCATATTGATGATTTCGTGCATCGCACATTCAACCTGGAGGATCTTCATTTCTTCCTGAGGTCGCTTCGAAACATTTATGCCACGCATGGAGGGTTGGAGTCCATATTTAAGACTTATGCCACCAAAGACAGCTTGCAGCCAGCCATCCATCATTTTAAACGACTTTTTTTCGAGATCGAGCACCCACAGAGAACTACCAAACATGTTTCGGATCCTATCAAGGGTTCTGCCGCCAAGCGAATCAATATGTTCTTGCGCTGGATGGTAAGAAAGGATCAAATGGGCGTGGATCTTGGCATTTGGAAATCGTTGTCCCCTTCTCTCCTATCATGTCCCCTTGACGTTCACACCGGCAGGGTGGCCAGGAAGCTGGATCTCATGAAAAGGAAGTCAAACGATGCGCGTGCGCTTCAAGAGCTGGACCAGAGTCTCCGGGCATTAGACGCTGAAGATCCCGTTCGGTACGATTTTGCCCTTTTTGGACTCGGCGTATTCGAAGGCTTCTGAAGGGATTGAACCGGAACTGAATCGATTCGAGTATCCAAAATTGCCGTACCTTTGGCGCCTTAAACAAATCCTTGATGCGACTTCACAGAAATTTGGTCATGGCAGTGATCCAAGCTTTGGATCAGATCTACAACGAGAGACTTTATGCCGACAAAGTAGTTCAAAAGACCCTGAAATCAGACAAGCGCTGGGGCTCTCGCGATCGCAAGTTCGTAGCCGAGACCATATATGACATGGTCAGATGGAAAAGACTCTATGATGAAATAGCAGGCACCAAAGGTCACTATTCGAAGGAAAATCTATGGAAGAACTTTGCAGTTTGGGCCGTTTTAAAAGGATATTCGCTTCCCGACTGGAAGCAGTTCGCAGGCACCCCTGCCCGCAGGATCAAAGGAAAATTCGACGAGCTCCAAAAAGTTCGAAAGATCCGGGAGTCTATTCCAGACTGGATGGATGAGATTGGAGAGAGAGAGCTCGGTGAGTCCTGGGACCGGGAGCTGAAAGAACTCAACAAGCAGGCAAAAGTAATCCTACGCGCAAATAAAATCAAGATCAACAAAAGTGATTTAAAGAAACGCCTGGCTGAAGAGAATATCGAAACGGAATACGTCACAGGTTATCCGGATGCCCTTGTTTTGACTGAACGGAAGAACGTTTTTTTGACACAAGCTTTCAAAGAAGGGCTTTTTGAGGTCCAGGATGCCTCATCACAGCTCGTGGCTCCGTTTCTGGATGTCAAACCCGGCCAGAAAGTCATAGACGCCTGTGCCGGTGCCGGTGGCAAAAGCCTTCACCTCGCCTCTCTGATGGAAAACCGGGGTCAGATCATAGCCATGGACATTTATGGGCACAAGTTGACTGAACTTAAGAAACGGGCCCGACGAGATGGGATACACAACATAGAAAACCGTGTCATTGACGGCACGAAGACGATCAAAAAACTCAGAGGCAAGGCTGATCGGGTTTTGATAGATGCGCCCTGCAGCGGACTGGGGGTCCTCAAGAGAAACCCGGATTCGAAGTGGAAGCTGGAAGCAGATTTTTTGAATCGAATCCGAGAGACACAGGCCTCGATATTGGATCAATACGCCTCAATGGTAAAGCCCGGAGGGAAACTTGTTTATGCCACATGTTCCATATTGCCTTCAGAAAACCAGGAGCAGGTAAAGGCGTTTTTAAAGAAGCATCCTGAATTTGAATTTGTAAAGGAGAATAAGGTATCACCCGCAGAAAGTGGCTTTGATGGATTTTATATGGCTCTTCTGCAACGA
>JAUIKV010000054.1 GCA_030430615.1 Bacteroidia bacterium | reverse complement strand
CATAATCTACGAGGATGAATTGGGACGCCAGCCTTTTGCAAAAATCATTTTCCAGCTCCTCGCTGACTTCTCCCGGAGAAAACACGCCGAGTTGCTGAACGAAATTCGGGGTGTAAGCATAGCTAAGGCCGTACTTTCTTCTGCGCGGCACAGGCATTACCGCCCTGTAATCTTTATAGACCAAAGCATCCCAGTTCTGCGCGGTGGCATCCAGATAGCTGCTCGTCGCGTAAATCCTGAAATTTTCTGAATCCGACACGCAACAGTCGTAGGCTTTTCTGTCAATATTCTCGTATGGTACCAGATCGATCATTCACTGCTTCAACTTGCTCATCTCTCTCAACAAACTCTCGTACAGTTTGGACCAACCGCGCCATTGCCCGGTTCCACTGACCGATTCATTGTGAAACACAGTGATCATCGTGCCGCGAACTTTTCTTACTTCATTGGCCAGGTGCATGATCGTGATGTAGGATTTTTTGGGTGTGAAGTTCAGGTAATCCTTCAGGGTCACGTCCATCGCGGCAAACGGAAAGACTTTGAGAGGCGTTTGTATTTCAAAATCCAGGTCGTAGAAATAAAAAGGGGTGCAGGTACCGGCTCTGAAACCAAATTGTGATGCGTAACCCATGCTGTAATCCTGCTTGATCTCGAGATCCACCAGGTGCTGATAGGTCTCCGGGAGAGCCACCCTGAGGTAATGCTGACGAGATTTGGTGATCGGAAAATTCACAATGCTCTGAAGCAGGGATTGCTCTTTCTTGATCTTCTGCTCCTTTTTCATGCTCATATACGAAGGGTGAATCCCCACGGTGCAGTAATCGGCGATGTTCTTGATCAGCAGGCGATAATTGCTGTTTCCGGGTGATATGTTTTTGTCGTAGGTTCCGTATTCCCCTAGGAGAAAAAAGAACAGGGTTCGGATGTCGAACTTCTTCCGCATTCCGATCAATTTATCGTAAACATCGTACGGATCTTTGTGCAAACCGAAAATGACGAGAAAGCGCATCCAGAGCTCGCTGATATTAAACTGGGACAGGTCTTTCACTATGCCACCCACATTCCTTGTAAAGCCTTTGTGCTTGAACTTGAAGGCCATGTCAACGTCTATCGTAGAAATGAAGTCAAACCTTCTCTTGTCATTTTTCAATTCTTCTTCGAACTTCGGGAAAGCTTTTCTTAACAACTCTCCGAATTTCATGGCCCAGATGTCAATGACAGGAAGATCCAGGAATTTGTTTTGGTAAGCCAGGCTCTCCGAGGCAGGAAATCGCTCATGCTCGTCTTTAACGTGCGGCAGGTATTCCTCGTAGCGCGAGATCAGGTAGAAGCTCGCGGCGAAGATGTCAAAGGGGACATCGCTTCCGGGATTGGTCTGAAAAAAGCAGGGCACATCGTCCCATTGCACCACATTGATCTCCAGGTAGTCAATACCCTGGTTGAACAGGAGTTCGTTGTTTTTGACGAAGAGCTCGTTGCCCAATGCCTGACGCGTATAAGAGAATTTGAGGCCATCATGGGCGATAAACTCCTCCACCTTGCTTGTGAATCCTACCTCTAATCCGAGGATCCGTGTAAGTACGTGTCTGAAAATATAATTCAGTCGCGGGGTGATGCTATGGCTGTAAACGAGAAGCATTTGATCGATATTCGTTCTTCAAATGTAACCTTTCTGGTGGGCATTTCGAAAAAAAATCCGGGTGATCTCCGGGGGTCACATCAGATTTTCGTCTACGAAACTAAAATGACCCCGGTCGGTCACGATAACGTGATCGATCACCTTGATATCGAGTAACTTTCCTCCCTGAATGATCTTGTGGGTAAGACTTTTGTCTGATTCACTGGGAGTCAAATTGCCGGATGGATGATTGTGACACAAAATGACACTCGTGGCACCGTGTTGCATGGCGAGCTTGAAAACGAGGCGCACATCGACCAGGGTAGCCGTCATCCCGCCTTTGCTCAGTTGAATCCTGGCCTCCACGCGATTTGCACCGTTGAGGTACAAAATCCAGAATTCCTCGTGGTTCAACTCGCCGATCACCGGTTGCATCAGCTCGTAAACCGATTGCGAACTCACTATCCTGGGCTTTTGAACCCGCAACTCACCGTTTCTTCTCTGCCCGAGCTCAAGGGCAGTTACGATGATAAGTGCCTTCACTTTCCCGATACCTTCAAATTTCATGAGTTCCGTGACAGGAGCCCTTGCGATTCGAGCCAGGCTGTTGTCAAAGGATCCCAGAATCCGCCGGGCCAAATCGACTGCGCTTTCCCTGCGATTTCCGGTACCGATCAGAATGGACAACAGTTCTGCATCCGAAAGGGTGGTCTTCCCGTTTTGAATCAACTTCTCACGGGGGCGATCAAGAGGTTTCCACTGCTTCATAGTGAAAGAGCGGCTCTTCAATTCAGTCATAATTTAACCGGTTTAGCGCCGAAAAGTATAAAAGAAAAACAATACATTTGTATCATAAATACCACGGATTCTACGGAAAAAATCTACTTCACGGTTTTTCGTGGTATAAAGACTTTGAGATGAAAATAATCATTGCCGGTGCCGGGGAAGTGGGCTTTCATTTATCTAAGCTCCTCTCTTATGAGTCACACGAGATTATCCTGATTGACAAGGACAAGGATCGATTGCTTTACGCAGACACCAAACTCGACATCAAGACCCTTCAGGAAGACGCGACCTCCATAAATGCCCTGATGAATGCCAATATCGAGAACACAGATCTCTTTATTGCGGTAACATCATCGGAAACCACGAATATCACCGCCTGCGTCATCTCGAAGAAGCTCGGGGCCAAGCAGACCATAGCGCGAATCAGCAATTCGGAATTCACCGACAACAAGGACAAGATCAATTTCATGGAGCTCGGCATTGACGAGATGATCTCAACGGAAGAACTTGCGACCAATGAGATCAAATTGCTACTTGAAAAGGCAACTTTTCACGAGACCCACGAATTTGAAGAGGGCAAACTGACCATGGTTGGACTGACCTTGTCACGAACAGCGCCTTTTGTTGGGAAATCAGTGAAAGAAGCGGCTACCACCCTCGCCGGAATCAACTTTATGCCCATCGTGATCAAACGCAAAATAGGAGGCGAGACTATCATCCCTCGGGGAGACACCATCTTCAAGGAAGGGGACCAGGCCTATTTCATCACCCTGCAGGAAGGCGTAGAGGAACTCAATCGACTTGCAGCCAAAAAACAAAAGCCCATCAAGGATGTCATGATCCTGGGAGGGAGTAAAATAGGGCAAAAATCGGCTCAAAACCTCTGCGACAAGAGCATGAATATCAAGATCATCGAATACCACAAGAAGCGGGCGATCGAACTGGCCGAAGAGCTCCCTAATGCCCTGGTGATCTATGGAGATGGTCGGGACGTGGAGCTTCTCGAGGAAGAGAACGTGTCTGAAATGGATGCTGTGGTTGCGGTGACCGGGCGTTCTGAAACAAATATCATGTCCTGCCTCGTTGCCAAGTCGAAAGGTGTGGAACGCACGATTGCACTGGTCCAGAATGTCGATTATTTCAACCTGAGCAAGAACATCGGCATCGATACTCTGATCAATAAAAAACTCCTTGCAGCCAACAGCATCTTCAGGTATATCCGCAAAGGTGAAGTTCTTGAAATGACGATACTGAACGACGTCAATGCCGAGATCCTGGAATTCAAGGCACAGAAGAACTCGAAGATCACACGAAAAAAGATCAGGGATCTCAGGATGCCTAGAGGAGCCATCATTGGAGGCGTCATTCGCCACAACGAGGGCATCATCGCCCTGGGTGACTTCCAGATCCAGGAAAATGACAAGGTCGTCATGTGCTGCCTTCCCAAAAACATTTCCAGGGTGGAAAAATTGTTCAATTGATCGCGCCGATGAGAAAGTTCAACATCAAGGTCATTCTTCAACTTATGGGAATACTCCTCCTGTTCAACGGAGGGTTTATGTTGATCTCTGCCTTTGTAAGCCTGTACTATGACGACGGGGCCCTTGAAGGTATACTGCTCGCCGGAGTCGTCACGCTAACCATTGGGCTCATCCTTCGATTCGCAACGAAGGGTTTTAAGAAAAGCATAAAGAAACGTGAAGGCTATCTGGTAGTAAGCCTGGGCTGGGTGACCATGTCACTCTCCGGTGCGCTGCCTTACATGTTCTCCGGGGCTATTCCCACATTTACCGACGCGTTTTTTGAAACAATGTCGGGGTATACGACGACAGGGGCATCAATCCTCCAGGACATCGAGATCATTCCCCGCAGCATCCTGTTCTGGAGAAGCACGACCCATTGGATCGGAGGCATGGGAATCATCGTCCTGGCCATAGCCATATTGCCGCTTCTCGGCATAGGGGGTATGCAAATGTTTGCAGCCGAGGCTCCAGGTCCATCTGCAGACAAGCTCCATCCCAGGATCACAGATACGGCCAAAAGACTCTGGCTGCTCTATTTTGGTCTTACCCTGTTCGAGGCCATTTTGCTGAAACTAGCTGGCATGGATTACTTCGATGCCATCAATCACGCCATGAGCACCCTGTCAACGGGTGGCTTTTCAACCAAGAACGCGAGTGTTGCCTATTGGAATGACTCCCCGCTGATCCAATACATTATCTCCTTTTTCATGCTCGTGGCAGGTACCAACTTTGTACTGACGTATTTCGCCGTAAAGGGAAGGTTCAAACAGTATTTCATGGACGAAGAGTTCAAGTTTTACTTTATCGCGATTATTAGCATTACGCTGATCACCACATTGGGAGTCTATTTCTATGCGGAGGTTTCACAGGTCCCGACAGAGATCCAGGTAATCGCCCACCCTATGGTGAATGGAGAGCTGGAAAGCTCTTTCCGGCATGCTCTCTTCCAGGTGCTCGCTGTGATTACCACAACGGGATTCGTCACGGCAGATTTCACCGTCTGGACGCCTTTTCTGAAAGTGCTGTTCTTCCTCATGATGTTTCTTGGCGCCTCTGCTGGTTCAACGGCGGGAGGAGTAAAAATCGTGCGGCACATCATCATGATCAAAAACGGCTTCCTCGAATTCAAGCGCAGCCTGCACCCCAGCGGAATCATCCCGGTGAGATACAATGACAAACCCGTAACCCGTGGAATTGTTTTCAATATTATGGCATTCTTTATTCTATACCTGATCATATTCGCCACTGGTGCGCTTGTTTTCAGTTTCATGGATATCGATTACGTCACTGCCATGGGGGCTGCAGCGTCATCCCTTGGCAATGTCGGACCCGCATTCGGAGACCTCAGCCCGGTAAACAATTACGCCAGCCTTCCTCCTTTCGGCAAATGGTGGTCGGCCATGCTCATGCTTTTTGGTCGTCTCGAACTGTTTACGGTATTGATAATTTTCACGCCATATTTTTGGAGAAACAATTAGAAATTCACACTTAAAGACGGTTCTCTTGTTTATTCTGCAAAATTCACCAGTAATCAGCCCGAAAAAGTGATTGAGAAATGAGTTCAAAATTCAGTAACTTGCATTCCTGTGCCATGCAATGAAAAACCGCTGAAATTCATTGACATCACTTCAAAATCAATCGGTAAAATCTCTTTTCATATGAAGATTCAGGCGCCCTACAAGCCAAAAAACAAGATACGGATCGTAACCGCTGCCTCACTGTTTGACGGGCATGATGCGGCCATAAACATCATGCGGCGCATCATCCAGGCCACCGGGGTCGAGGTGATCCACCTCGGGCATGACAGGAGCGTCGAGGAGGTGGTCAATACGGCCATCCAGGAGGATGCAAATGCGATAGCACTTACTTCCTATCAAGGCGGGCACAATGAATACTTCAAGTACATGTTTGACCTGCTGCAGGAGAAAGGAGCCTCTCAAATTCGAATATTCGGAGGCGGTGGTGGCGTGATCCTTCCGGATGAAATCAAAGAGCTGATGGATTACGGGGTAAGCCGCATCTATTCTCCAGACGACGGGAGGGCGATGGGCCTCCAGGGAATGATCAACGACATGGTGAAAAAGTCGGATTTTGACCCGGCAAAACTAGAAACCAACCCGGAGAACCTGATCAAAGGGCTCCGCACGAAAGACGACGCAAGCATTGCGCGACTGATAAGCATTGCTGAAAATGACCCGGAGCACTTTGCCTCCTTGTCTGAACACTGGAATGATCTCGAGACAAATGTACCCGTCCTGGGAATCACGGGTACGGGTGGAGCCGGCAAATCCTCGCTTGTAGACGAGCTGGTGCGCAGGTTCCTGGAGGATTTCCCGGACAAGACTATAGGCATCGTCTCGGTGGACCCTTCCAAGAGAAAAACAGGTGGCGCTCTCCTTGGAGATCGCATCCGGATGAATTCGATAAGCAGCCCAAGGGCCTATATGCGGTCTCTGGCCACCCGGCAATCGAACCTTGCACTGTCACGCCATGTGAAAGACGCCATCGAGGTGCTGAAAGCAGCCGGGTTTGACCTGATCATCCTGGAAACCTCGGGGATCGGTCAGTCGGATACCGAAATATTGGACCATTCCGATGTCTCGCTTTACGTAATGACCCCCGAATACGGCGCAGCAACCCAACTCGAGAAGATCGACATGCTCGACTTTGCGGACTTCATCGCACTTAACAAGTTTGACAAAAAAGGGAGCCTGGATGCCCTTCGGGACGTCAAAAAGCAGTATCAGAGAAATCACGGACGCTGGGAAGAGAACTCGGAAGAAATGCCGGTGTTCGGAACCATTGCCTCGCAATTCAACGATCCGGGAACCAACAATCTGTACTTACAGGTCATGGACAAGCTCAATTCCCTGACTGACCACAAATTGGAGTCATCCCTGGAGTGGAGCCAGGAGCTGAGTGAAAAGCAGCATATCATTCCTCCCCGACGGGTACGCTATCTCTCGGAGATCGTCGAGACGAATCGCAACTACGACCAGCAATGTCAATCCCAAAGTGAGCTGGCTCAGGAACTCTATGCTATCTATGTGACCCTGCTCAGTTTTGAGAAGGGTGCGGTAGAGCTCGACTCTGAGGGCATCTCTCTGAATATCGGTGGATCCGACAAAAAAGACAAGAATCGAGAAATCTCAGAGGCGCTGATCGAGAAGTTCAAAACACTGAAAAAAGACCTCAACCCATATCACTGGGATTCGATCCTGAAATTCTCCTCACTCAAAGAGTCTTATTCCAAGGGAGTCTTCAAATTCGAGGTTCGAGGAAAGACTTTAGAGATACCAACGCACAGCACATCTTTGTCACAGCTTCAAATTCCGAAAATATCCCTGCCCAGATACAAGGCCTGGGGAGACCTTCTCAATTGGATGTTCAAGGAGAATGTGCCCGGGGCTTTCCCCTACACAGCCGGGATCTATCCCTTCAAAAGAACCGGCGAGGACCCTACGCGCATGTTTGCGGGTGAGGGAGGGCCCGAAAGAACCAACCGCAGGTTCCATTACGTCAGCCTCAACTCTCCTGCCAAGAGACTTTCAACAGCCTTCGACAGCGTTACCCTATACGGGAACGATCCCGGGGAGCGCCCTGACATCTATGGCAAAATCGGCAATGCGGGAGTTTCCATCTGCTGTCTTGATGATGCAAAGAAGTTGTATTCCGGCTTTGATCTCACTAACCCTATGACCTCGGTTTCGATGACGATCAACGGACCAGCTCCCATATTGTTGGGGTTCTTTTTGAACGCCGCAGTTGACCAGGAATGCGAAAAGTACATCGTGTCAAACGGATTGACCGAACAGGTAGAAAAAAAGATCAAAGCGATCTACAAGGAGAAAGGCACAACACGGCCTTCGTACCTGGGAACCCTTCCCGAAGGCAACGACGGCCTTGGGCTGATGCTGCTCGGGGTGACCGGAGACATGGTCCTTGAAGAAGAAATCTATCGCGAGATAAAAGCCAGGACCCTGTCCAAAGTGCGGGGAACCGTGCAGGCTGACATATTAAAAGAAGACCAGGCACAGAACACCTGTATTTTCTCGACTGAGTTTGCCCTGAAAATGATGGGAGACGTGCAGGAGTATTTTACCGCGAATGAAATTCGGAATTTCTATTCGGTATCCATCTCAGGGTACCACATCGCAGAAGCCGGTGCCAACCCAATTTCCCAGCTCGCTTTTACTCTCTCCAATGGCTTTACCTATGTGGAGTATTATCTCAGCCGGGGCATGGACATCAATAAGTTCGGCCCGAATCTTTCCTTCTTCTTTTCGAATGGAATCGATCCGGAATACGCCGTTATTGGCAGGGTAGCCCGGAGAGTCTGGGCCAAGGCCATGAAGCTCAAATACGGCGCAGATCCAAGGGCTCAGATGCTCAAATATCACATTCAGACCTCAGGTCGATCCCTTCACGCTCAGGAGATCGACTTCAATGACATTCGAACGACCTTGCAGGCTCTCTACGCGATTTACGACAACTGCAACTCGCTGCACACCAACGCCTATGACGAGGCAATAACGACCCCAACCGAAGAATCGGTCAGGCGCGCCATGGCCATTCAGCTCATCATCAACAAGGAGCTTGGTCTGGCCAAAAATGAGAACCCTCTGCAGGGATCTTTCATCATAGAGGAACTGACCGACCTGGTCGAGGAGGCCGTTTATGCAGAATTCGACCGCATCACCGAGCGCGGAGGCGTTCTCGGTGCCATGGAAACCATGTACCAACGCTCAAAGATACAAGAGGAAAGCCTGTACTACGAAGAACTGAAGCACCAGGGGAAAATCGACATCATAGGGGTCAACACCTTTCTGAACAGCAAAGGTTCACCGACCGTGCTTCCAAGAGAGGTCATCCGGGCCACCGAGGATGAAAAAAAGAATCAGATCGAGGTCGTTCACCGCTTGCACAAGACCTATGCGACTTTGGCTGAAAAGGAGATCAATGCCCTCAAAGCAACAGCCCTGGAGAATGGCAATGTCTTTGAACGGATCATGGAAGCATCCAAAGTATGCAGCCTGGGTCAGATCACCGAAGCCCTTTTCGAAGTTGGCGGACAATACCGAAGAAACATGTAGTGCCGGGCATTCGACTTTACTTTTGTAGATTTAAACCTCATTTGTAGATTTAAGCCTCAATTGACATCAAAATGATAAAATTATCTCGATTTGTCTTCCTCCTTTGGGCGGGCATTTTACTCTTGTCCTGTTCAGGGGATGCCTCAAGAAAGAAGGAAGATGCCCAGAACACATTCGTTCGGGACAACTACACTAAAAAGGAAGTCACCATCACCATGCGTGACGGGATTGACCTGCATACCACGATTTACACGCCCAGGGATACCAGCAGAACCTATCCCATCCTCATGAAAAGAACGCCATACAGCTGCCGTCCCTATGGGCCGGATCAATACCCCGAGCGCATCGGCCCGAACAAATACATGATGAAAGAAGGGTACATCGTAGTCTATCAGGACGTGAGAGGCCGGTGGATGAGCGAGGGGACCTACGACAATATGAGGGCCTATATTCCGGAAAAGAAGTCCGACAAACAGGTCGACGAGAGCTCAGACACCTATGACACGATTGAATGGTTGATCAACAATGTGCCTCACAACAACGGAAAAGTAGGAACCTATGGCATTTCCTACCCGGGTTTTTACACGACCTATTCGACCCTTGACGCACATCCCGCCTTACGAGCGGCTTCACCACAAGCCTGCATCGGCGACTTTTTCTTTGACGACTTTCATCACAACGGGGCCTATTTGCTGAGTTACTTCAGGGCGACCCCGGTCTTTGGAACCCCCAAGAGCGAACCGACAGATTCGGTCTGGTACGAGGTTCCGGATTTGAAGACCCAGGATCAGTACCAATTCTTCCTGGACGCCGGCCCATTGAGCAACCTCGACAAGTATTTTGAATACGAGACCCTGGACGATCCCGGAGTGCGCAGCGATAACAAAGCACAGGACTTTTTTTGGAAGGAGATCACCGAGCATCCAAACTACGACAGTGTATGGCAAAAAAAGGGGATCATCCAACACTTGAAAAATATCAAGCCAAGCGTTGCCACTATGGTTGTCGGCGGCTGGTTTGACGCAGAGGACCTCTACGGACCCCTGGAAACTTACAAAACAATCGAAAAATACAATCCGGATAATTACAATACGCTGGTTTTCGGCCCTTGGGATCATGGGGGTTGGTCGCGCACAACCACCCGAACTTCTGTGGGTAACTACTACTTTGGCGATTCCATCTCAGATTTCTTTCAAAGGGAGATTGAAGCCCGATTCTTTCATCATTTTCTAAAAGGAGAAGGTGACGGTCAAGCCGGCCTTCCTGAAGCCTATGTATTCGATACAGGCAAAAAAAGATGGAGCACCTATCCTACCTGGCCTCCTGAAGGCCTTGAGAAGCGAACTCTATACCTCGCCGGCGATGAAAAACTAAGCGGAGAAAAGCCTGCATCGGAGGGACTGTCCTTTTACAGTGATCTGAAGAACCCTGTACCTTACTCCGAGGATATCAAAACCGTTTTTACCCCGAGAAAATATATGACTGATGACCAGAGGTTTGCAGCGAGAAGACCCGATGTGCTCGTCTTTGAGACAGAGGTTCTCGAGGGTGACCTGACTCTGGCTGGTGACATCCTCGCCAAATTGCTCGTATCAACCACGGGAACAGACGCCGATTGGGTCGTCAAGATAATCGATGTTCATCCTCCTGACACAGATGAGAACAATGAAGAAATGCAGGATCATCTCAAAATGAGCAATTACCATCTCATGGTGAGAAGCGAGGTCATGCGGGGTCGCTTCAGGAACAGCTTTTCGGATCCTGAGCCTTTTGTCCCCAACAAAAAAACAGAGGTTCAAATCAAGCTTCAGGACGTATATCACACGTTTAAAAAAGGTCATAAGCTCCAGGTCCAGGTTCAGAGTACCTGGTTCCCGTTGATCGATCTCAACCCCCAGACTTATGTGCCTAATATTTACAAGGCAGATCAAGATGATTTCAAATCTCAAATGCACACGGTTTTCACGGAATCAGCTCTTGAGTTTAATGTTCTAAACGGCAGCGAATTTTGACACTGTTGAAACAGATAGGCAGCAGGCGATTAAAAATGGGGCTTTTCCTTTTCGCTCCTGTGCTCTTTCTTATCCTGGTCTTTGGCGTCGAGCTCGATCCGGATCGTCCCGAGATTACCTACACCCTGGCTGTTGCCTTGCTGATGGCGCTTTGGTGGATAACAGAAATTGTCCCCCTGGCGGTCACCTCCCTTCTCCCTTTCATCCTGTTCCCCATGCTGGGTGTGATGAATGGCAAAGCGGTGGCGTCAAACTATTTCAACGACATCATCTTCTTGTTCCTTGGCGGATTTCTGTTCGCCCTGGCCATGCAAAAGTGGAATCTTCACAGAAGAATAGCCCTGAAGCTGATGCTGACGGTCGGCAACAGTCCGGCAAGACTCATGCTGGGTTTCATGCTCGCCACATCGTTTCTATCCATGTGGATCTCCAATACGGCGACGACCATGCTCATGGTTCCGATTCTCATGTCCATCATACTGAAGCTCGAGGAAGTGAACAGTCGTGATTCCATTCACCCTTTTGCCACTGGACTGCTCCTGTCGGTAGCATACAGCGCCTCAATCGGTGGCATTTCCACCCTCGTAGGAACACCTCCAAACCTGTCTTTTGCTCGAATATTCGCCATCTATTTTCCGAATGCGCCGGAGATTTCATTCGCTGCCTGGTTCTTCTACGCCTTCCCGATATTTTTAATTCTCTTTTCGATCACCTTCGTCTATTTGTACTTTGCATTTGTCAAGCGAAACCAGTCAAGATGGACCAGCATTGACAACCAGACCATTGTGGATGAATACAAAAAACTCGGCCCGTGGATAGTAGAGCAAAAAATCATAGCTTTTTTCTTCGGCCTTCTGGCTTTGCTTTGGTTTACACGTGCGGATTTGCAACTGGGAGACATTCAACTCAAAGGCTGGTCCGGCATTTTCAAATACCCCAAATATCTCAATGACGGCAGCGTGGCCATAGCTATCGCCATAATACTGTTTCTGATTCCCTCGAGAAGGTCCAAAAGCCACTTCATAATGGACTGGAAAACAGCTGAAAAAATCCCATGGGAAATCATTCTGCTCTTTGGCGGGGGCTTTGCACTGGCCAGCGGCTTCAAGGAATCGGGCCTTTCCCAATGGTTTGGAGACCAGTTGGTTTGGTTAAAAGAAGTCCATCCCTTTCTCATTGTATTGGCTGTATCCCTGTTGATTACCTTTCTTACAGAACTGACCTCTAATGTCGCTACCGTAGAAACATTTTTACCCGTGCTCGCAGGGCTTGCCATGAGCATTGAATTCAACCCCCTTCTGTTTATGTTGCCGGCCACGATCTCAGCGTCCCTGGCGTTCATGTTGCCTTCTGCCACGGCGCCAAACGCCATAATTTTCGGCACCAAACGACTTGAGGTCTTTG
>JAUIKV010000304.1 GCA_030430615.1 Bacteroidia bacterium | reverse complement strand
TGTCACGAAGCCTCTGGTATGAGTGGTACTCCCCTGCATCAACCAGGGATGGTGATCTCCGCAGGCCTGATTCTGGCGTGAACAGACGACAGGTCCGTATTGGTGGTGGGTCAGAACATGATGATCAATGTAATGGCTGCAATAGGCTTCGTTGTTCCGGACCGCCCCTTCGTGGGCCAGGCCGATATCCTGGGTATAGATCACATCGCAGAGACGATTGGTCGAGGCGGTGTTGTGAATGTCGATGGTCCAAAACCACAGCGTGGCCTCCGGGTGGAGCGTCAGTGAACAGGTATATGCCAGATCCTGCCATTGCCCCTGCCATCTGACTTGGTTGGGAGCATGGGCGAACGAGCTGGGTGATGAGGGTCCGATCAGCGGGACAAACGTGATCGAATCAACCGTACGGAGACGTACATAGATATTATTCAATGATCCTTCAAGCGGGTTGCCCAGTATCTGATTAATCATCACATCATCGCACATCGTGCGAAATAACCCGCCATTCTGAAAAAATTCAAAGACAAGGCCGCTTGAGTAGGCTAACTCAATCGTTTCAAGCTCGTACCGTGATCGAAATGTCGACATAGTGTCTCCCGATGGTTTTGTCGCAAACAAGTGTTTGAGACGAAAAGAATCGCACTGATTATGATGACTGCGTAGAATAATTCAGAGGCAAATGACTTGTCTCCCACCGATATCTTCATCTGCCCTTTCTTGCCCATCGCCAGCACTTTCATGCCCTCTACCGTCCGATGTCGCCAACGTCCCAACTTCTATATTCGAAAACTTCTGAATACACAGACAGCCTAAGGGAAATGAAGACGCGACTTCATCTTCACCTTACATCCCTCATGCTGCTCTGGGGGAAGGATCTGCACAGCTCTACTGCAGGGCATAGACTGAGGGCAGCGTTGTGGCTAGTATTATAACCACAAGATAGAGCGGGAAGTATGAAGATACCTAGTGTGAAGGAAGTGAAAGATAACTTTTCACAGTTTTTGAAGGAAGCTGTGCACGAGGATGTCGTGATTACCAAAAATGGCCGGCCTACTGCCATTCTCCACCATCTTGGAGATGATGAACTGGAGGATTATCTTCTGGAACTTGATTCCAAATTCAAGCAAAAAATCGAAAAACGCTGGAAAGACTATCTCAAGAACGGAGGTATTTCTATGATGAGGGTCCGATCAGCGGGACAAACATGATGGCATCAGCCATTCGAAGGCATAAATAAATAGTGCAACCTTAGTCTCAAGTCCATTTGTTCATTAAGGATGAGGTCAAATCGAACCGACCTTGGAAATTTGAGTCAAGACCTTTTTCCAAAATGAGCATGCAAAAATTCCTTCATACGTTCATGGTGCTTGGGTTGGGCATTATTTTGGGTGGGTGTTCCTCTTTGGTGAAAACAAAGGCGTTCACCTCGCAAGCAGCAAAGGATGGCTGGACAACATCCACTTCATTTTCCTCGCCGCCAGATCCCGTTTTTGCCAGATATACATTTGAAGGGCCCAATGTCAGTGTCATTATGTGTTCAATGCTTAAAGAGGTAAACCTCTTGGCACTTGGGCCACCACTTATTCCAATAGTCCCAAGGATACTATTGCCTGTTACTAAAACTAAATCAGAATTAGCGCAGGAGATGAACCAGTTCTTTTTGTATGTTTTTATAATAAGTAAAAAAGATTTCTTTCAGATTGACTTTTCAAAAACTCAGTTATTCGTAAATGGAACCCATGATAGCTATCGGCCGAGTAAGATAAAACGTTACTGGCAAGATGAATGGGATCAGCGTTGGGATTCTTTCTGTTTCAGGCAAATTGAAGCTCAAGAAAATACATCACCTAATCAATCCATGGACACAGAAAGGAGGCAAGTTGTTTTATTTTTTGACCTCGCAGCCCCTGCCATACAAAAATTTCAACTTGACCTGGGAAACATCCAAATCCAGGAAGAGGAAATAAGAGTTCCACCTATAAATTACAGCCTCGATTCTTACTATTATTACCAAGCCTTTTGGTTTACGAGAGGGTTCTCATGGTAAATAAAAAATTAGAAATTCTTCAGAAAAAGTAGCATACTAGGCGAGAAGGCGTGACATGGAAAACGCAGAAAATGTAGCCAAGAGCTTGGGAGAATTTTTGGATCCAACTCCCCTTCAAGCGGATTGCCCAGTATCTGATTCATCATCAGGCATCGCGCGGAATAACCCGCCATTCTGAAAAAATGTAAAGGAAAGCCCGGATGAGCTGGCTAACTCAATCGTTTCAAGCTCGTACCGTGATCGAAATGTCGACATAGTGTCTCCCGATAGTTCTGTC
>JAUIKV010000053.1 GCA_030430615.1 Bacteroidia bacterium | reverse complement strand
AGCTCCTCGCCTACTACAACAGGGAGCAATACGGAGACGCCAATGTCTTTTACGGCGATTACTATTCTCAGACGGGTGAGAGAGACAAGTCAAACCCAACGCGCGACGCCAAGCCTAAATACGAAAAGGACGAAAAGGCCGGCAAATATGTGATCGTGAACAATTACAAGGATGCCTTGCCCAATTACAGCAGCAAGCACAAGGGCATCATTCCGCGAATGGTCGATCCGACACCTGGCGTGGTCCAGAATTACAAGGCCATAGCGGGCATTCCGCAGCGCTCCAAGCGCAGGCCGACCTTTGGTGAGAACTTGACCTTCATGGTCAAATACCAGTTCGGATACATGTATGGTCGCTACTTCATGTGGAACTTCGTGGGTCGCCAAAATGACATCCAGGGCAACCTCGACAACAACGGAAACTGGCTCAGCGGCATCGATGCCATCGACGAGATGAGACTGGGCTCACAGCAGAATTTGCCGACCGAAGTCCTTGAAAACAAAGGTCGCAACAAATACTACTTCTTGCCATTGATACTGGGCATCATCGGTTTACTGTTCCACATCAAAAGGGATCAGAACAATTTCTATATCCTGTTGCTATTCTTTGCCTTTACAGGGCTGGCGATCATCTTCTACACCAATCCCAAACCCTTTGAACCCAGGGAGCGAGACTATGCTGTGGTAGGATCCTTTTACGTCTTTGCGGTCTGGATCGGATTTGGCGTGCTCGCCATCTGGAACGCCCTGAAAGATAAAATAAAATCCCCGGCCCTTCCCGCGGTGATCTCCCTTGTTTGCCTTCTCGCGGTACCCGCATTGATGGCCAGGGAGAATTGGGACGACCACGACCGGTCCGGCAAGTACACGACCTGGAACAACGCAAAAGCCTACCTGGATTCCTGCCAGGAAAACGCCATCATGTTCACCATTGGGGACAATGATACGTTCCCGCTTTGGTACATGCAGGAGGTGGAGAACTACCGAACAGACATCAAGCTGGTCAACACCAGTCTCTTCGCCAAAGACTGGTATATTGACCAACAGAAGAGAAAAACATATGAAGCCGATCCGATTCCTTCACAGCTCACCCATGACGACTACAAGGAAGGATCCCTCGACGTGGCTTATCACTACCCTTACCCGTTTCCACAATTCCAGGATTCGATAGTGAGCATCGATTTCTTCATGAAATGGATCCAAAGCAATGACAGTCGAACCTATATCGACTTTGAGGAGAACGGTCATCCCGAAAAGGTGTATCCTACTACGCGCATCCGCATCCCTGTCGACAAGGAGGCAGTGATCAAAAACGGAATTGTCCCTGAAAAGGACGCCCACCTGATCGAACCCTTTATAGACATCCAGATTTCAGACGCGGCGTTGATCAAGAACAGGATTCTAATGCTGGACATCCTGGCCAACAACAATTGGGAGCGTCCCCTCTATTTCACGGGAGGCGCCCAGGCGGACAAAGAATACATTTGGCTAAAAGACTACCTACAGCTCGACGGACTTGCCTACAAGTTTGTGCCGATCAAAACGCCAATTGCAGATCGCAGCTTCATGGACATGGGACGAATCGACACCGAAATCATGTATGAGAACGTCAAGAAATGGTCATGGAAGAATTCCAATGCTGACATCTATCACGATCCTGAAACCCGAAAAAACGGGATCTCACTGAGAAACAGCCTGGGAAGGCTGGCCGACGAGTTGATCAAGGAAAATGATTTTGCAAAAGCCGAGGAGATTCTCGACATGTCGATCGACAACATGCCGATAGACAAGTATGGCTATTTCAACCTGGTGATCGGCCACATTGAATCGTACTACCGCATTGACAGGCCTGAAAAAGCCAGAAAAGTGACCGAGTTCCTGGTGAACAATTTCCGGGAACGAATCATTTACTACAGTGGACTAGATGCCTATGAGCTCTCCCTGAACTTCGGTGAGCTTGAAAGCACCCTCGACCTGTATCGTTATGTGATTGCGACCTGTGTGGAATACGACACCGAGGAGTATTCATCCAAATTGAAGCAGGACTTCATGGACTCGGTGACCTTGTTGGAAGAAGTGCTGGAGTCCGCTGAATAGGACGAGTCGAATGAAAATTTAATTTTTTTCTTATCTTTTCAGGAACAGTCGGTGGACCTGTGTGTCGGGTTCATTGGTCCATGAAAGAAAAAACATCATCTATGCGCCCCTACCTGGTAAAAACCCCTTGGATAGTACAGCGGTTCTTCCACAATTATTCGTGGAGAATCAGCACTAAGAAAAAGGAGATTTACCTGACCTTTGACGATGGGCCCGTTCCGGAGTTTACACCCTGGGTTTTGAAGACCCTTGAGGAGCATGAGGCGAAAGCCACCTTCTTTTGCGTTGGGGAAAACATCAAAAAGCATCCCAAGATTTACAAGGATATCCTGGATGCCGGACATGCTGTCGGCAATCACACCTTCAATCATCTTGTGGGCTGGAAGACACCTACCCAGAAATACGTCAAAAACATTTTAAAGGCCGAGGCGTACATTCATGGAAATTCAAAAAAAGGCAGCTCTATAACAGGCACCAAGCTCTTCCGGCCACCTCATGGTCGCATTCGTCCTTTGCAGGCCAAAATCCTTCGCAAAAAAGGATACAGGATCGTCATGTGGGATGTGCTCAGCGGAGATTTTGATCAGCACCTCAGCAAAGAGGAATGCTTCGAATTAACGGTCAAAAACATTCAGAATGGAAGCATTGTCGTATTCCACGACAGCGATAAATCCTTCAGAATCCTGGACTATGTGCTTCCGAGAATCCTCAAGCACTTTCAAGAACGAGGTTACGCCTTCAGGCCCCTCAACTAAACGTATTGCTCAACCAGGCTGATCAGGGTGTTGGCGTCCTGCTGGCCGGTCTGCCGCCATTTCATCTCGCCGTCCTTGTAGATGATGAATGTCGGGTTTCCCTTGATTCTTAGAGCAGCAGCCAGGGTCTCATTTTTCGAGATGTCAATCTTGACTACTTTTGCCTTGTCTCCGAGCGCAGCGGCGACGTCGCGCAAAACAGAATGCAGGTTGTTACGGTCATCTTCCCAGTCTTTGTAAAAATCAATCAGCGTGGGGGTCTTCGATCCAATCAATTCTCCAAACTTCGTCATTCTCTTGTTTTTGTCAATTCCTACAAATATAGTATTTTCTCCAAACAAGTCTGATAAAGCCCTTAAAAATTAACGGTTTAGCAAAAGGAGCAAAACTTTTTATCCCCCCGCACAAATTTGTACTTTTACTCAAATCAAAACCCGCGGTCGCGGGAAATAAACCGACGTCACATGGCCGAGCAGAAACGACTTTTTTTATTGGATGCCTATGCATTGATCTTCAGAGGATATTACGCCTTCATCAAAAATCCCAGAATCAACTCAAAGGGCATGGATACTTCTGCGATCATGGGATTCACCAATTCCCTGCTCGATGTGATACGTCGCGAAAAGCCGGATCACCTGGCTGTGGCTTTTGATAAAGGAGGCTCTGTGGCGCGATCAGAAGCCTTTCCGGAGTACAAAGCGAATCGTCTTGAAACGCCTGAAGCCATTAAAATTGCCGTTCCTTACATACACAAGATCCTGGAGGCCATGCACATTCCAGTTATCGAAATGGAGGGATACGAAGCAGATGATCTCATTGGCACCCTTTCAAAGCAGGCTGAAAAGGCAGGATATATGACCTACATGGTCACGCCTGACAAAGACTTTGCCCAGCTGGTCTCTGACAACATCGTCATGTATCGGCCCGCACGCATGGGCAACGGAATAGAGATCTGGGATGTAGACACGGTCAAGGAGAAGTTTGAGATCGAAGATCCAAAGCAGGTGATCGATTTCCTGGGCATGATGGGAGATTCGGTAGACAACATTCCCGGCCTCCCCGGGGTTGGTGAAAAAACAGCCAAGAAATTCCTCAAACAATACGGTAGCATGGAGGGATTGTTGGAAAACACCCACGAGCTGAAGGGCAAAATGAAGGAAAAAGTAGAGCAAAACAAAGAGCTCGGAATTCTTTCCAAGCAGTTGGCGACCATCATGTTGGATTGTCCGGTAGAGTTTCACGAAGAGGATTTTGAACTCAACAGCCCGGATTTGGATAAAGTCACAGAGATCTTCCAGGAGCTCGAGTTCAGGCGCGCCCTGGAAAACCTGACGCGCATCTTTAACCGGGAAGGAAATACCTACACCGAGGCAGGATCAGGAGCATCGGGTTCAGGTGAGACCGGCACAAATCAGTCTGATACTCAAAAGGGCTCTGGCGCGGAGGACGGGCAACAGCTTGACATATTCTCACAACCCTCCGGATCTTCCGGATCTTCCGGCGAGATCTTTACAGGTGGATACAAGACCATAGAAACCAGGGACCATCTTTACCAGTATGTCGACACCGACCTGGGCATCGAGTTGCTGCTCGGCAAACTCATGAGGCAGAAATCGGTCTGCTTTGACACCGAAACGACCAGTCTGAACACGCTTGAGGCGCGCCTGGTGGGAATCGCTTTCTCCTATGATTCAGGAAAGGGATATTATGTGCCCATACCCGAAGATGAGAAGCTGGCCGAACACAGAATCGAAAAGCTCATCCCATTTTTTGAAAGTGAAGAAATCGAGAAAATAGGTCAAAACCTAAAATACGACATCAAGGTTCTGCTCAATTACGGAGTCGATGTCAAAGGCCCTCTGTTTGACACCATGATCGCACATTACCTTCTGAACCCAGATATGAGGCACAACATGGATTTGCTGGCAGAAACCTACCTCGGCTACACCCCGGTATCCATTGAGACCCTGATCGGAAAGAAAGGAAAAAACCAGGGTTCCATGCGTGACGTGCCTCTCGAGAAGGTCACCGAATACGCCGTTGAAGATTCGGATGTCACCTGGCAGCTCAAACAGCTTTTTGAAAAAGAGCTGGAACAAAACGGGCTGACCAAGCTCTTCTCGGAGATCGAAATACCCCTTGTGAAGGTATTGGCCTCCATGGAGCTTGAGGGAATAAATCTGAACACCGGGTTCCTGGCTCAGCTCTCCGGCGAATTCGACAAAGAAATAAAAACGCTGGAGACAAAGATCTACAAAGAGGCCGACACGGACTTCAATCTCGCTTCTCCAAAACAGCTGGGAGTCGTGCTGTTTGAGAAGCTGAAACTGATGGACAAACCCAAAAAGACGCGCACCGGGCAGTATGCGACGGGTGAGGAAATCCTTTCGAAATTGGCGGCAGAACACCAGATTGTGGCAGACATACTGGAATGGAGAGGGCTGGTCAAACTGAAGAACACCTACGTGGATGCCCTGCCCAATGAAGTTCAGGCTTCAACGGGCCGCGTTCATACGACCTACAGCCAGACAGTGGCCGCTACCGGGCGACTTAGCTCGAACAATCCGAACCTGCAGAACATTCCGATCCGAACTGATCGGGGTCAGCTGATTCGGAAGGCTTTCATCCCGCGGGGGGAGGATTACACACTTCTGGCGGCAGACTACTCACAGATTGAGTTGCGACTCATCGCCGAACTCAGCGGGGATGAAGAAATGAAGGCTTCCTTTTTGAGAGGCGAGGACATTCACCGTTCGACTGCGGCTAAGGTATTCAAAGTGCCACTCGAGGAAGTTTCAAGGCAACAGAGGAGCTACGCCAAAACGGTGAATTTTGGCATCATCTACGGGGTCTCCTCCTTCGGACTGAGCCAACAAACCGATCTGAGCCGCAAGGAGTCCAAGGAGCTTATTGACACCTACTACGAAACATACCCTACCCTGCGGGACTACATTTCCAAACAGGTGGATTTTGCGAGAGATCACGGATACGTTGAAACCATACTAGGCCGAAGAAGGTACCTTAAAAACATCAATTCGAGAAATGCCGTCGTGCGTAGCGCTGACGAACGCAATGCCGTGAACGCACCCATCCAGGGCAGTGCCGCCGATATCATCAAGATCGCCATGATCAACCTGCACAAGATATTCCAGGAGAAGAAATACAAGTCCCGAATGCTGCTTCAGGTACACGATGAATTGGTGTTTGACATCCACAAGGATGAACTGACATCGCTCAGGCCACTGATCAAGAAGGAAATGGAAAGTGCCTACGTCATGAGCATCCCACTGATCGTCGACCTTGGAGAGGGACAGAACTGGCTCGAGGCACACTAAAAGCCATTCCGTAAATTTTTTCGTCTATTCTCCTAATTCTAAATCATTTGCCGAATTCGGAAAGTGCAAAATTATCAGCTTTAGCTATTTGCTAAATGAAGAATATATTGTACTTTTGCAAACTCGTTTGAAACGACGAGGAGGAATGTTTAATATTTAATAATTACGTGTGAACACATTAAGTTACAAAACTGTATCTGCCAACAAGGCCACTGTAAACAAGGAGTGGGTTGTTGTCGATGCAGAAGGAGAAGTGTTGGGACGTCTGGCTTCGAAGGTTGCAAAACTCATCCGGGGCAAGCACAAACCTAACTTTACACCTCACGTGGATTGTGGTGACAACGTCATTGTGATCAACGCTGAGAAGATCAAGTTGACCGGTAACAAATGGAATGACAAGACTTACGTCCGTCATACTGGTTACCCGGGAGGACAGAGAATGCTGACTGCAGGCGAGTTGTTCGGAAAGTATCCGACCCGTGTTGTAGAAAAAGCGGTTAAAGGGATGTTACCCAAGAACAGACTTGGCAGTGCCTTGTTCAGAAACCTTTATGTCTATGAAGGTGCAGAACACGGACAGGAAGCACAGAAGCCAAAGACCATTAATCTAAATGACATCAAATAAAATGGAGACGATTCACAAGATTGGAAGAAGGAAAACGGCTGTAGCCAGGGTTTATCTTTCTGAAGGAAAGGGTGAGGTCACGATTAACGACCGCAAATTGGACAATTACTTCACCACTGAGACTTTGAAGTACAAAGTGCTTCAACCACTCTCATTGACCGAAAACGTATCGAACTACGATATCAAGGCTAAGGTTTTTGGTGGAGGTATCACAGGACAAGCTGAAGCCATCCGCCTTGCAATCACAAGGGCATTGGTTGAGATCAACGAAGAGTTCAAAGCTGTTCTGAAACCAGAGGGTCTATTGACCCGTGATCCGAGAATGGTAGAGCGCAAGAAATTCGGACAGAAGAAAGCGCGTAAGAAATTCCAGTTCTCTAAACGTTAAATTGAATAAACTGTTGTCGTACAAGTTTAGCATCCAAATGGTCAGGACTCCAAAATTAAAAGGGCTACCGGGTCATTGCTAAAACAAACGGAACGTAAACTAAAACAAAATGGCAAACATTGAAATAAAAGAATTGATCGATTCAGGAGTTCATTTCGGACACCTGACCAGAAAGTGGGATCCCAACATGGCTCCTTATGTATATACTGAGCGCAAAGGAATCCACATCATTGATCTTTACAAAACTGCTGCTAAAATCGAAGAAGCGAGCTCCGCTTTGACAAAAATTGCAGCTTCCGGTAGAAAAATACTTTACGTAGCTACCAAAAAACAAGCAAAAGACATCGTGTCTGACAAGGCAAAAAGCGTGAACATGCCGTATATCACCGAGCGTTGGCCGGGTGGTATGTTGACGAATTTTGTCACGATCCGCAAGGCGGTCAAAAAAATGACCCACATTGACAGAATGAAAAAGGATGGATCGTTCGAGGCCTTGTCAAAAAGAGAGAGACTTCAAATCGAACGTCAAAGAGCCAAGCTCGAGAAGAACCTCGGCTCTATCGTGGATATGACGCGTTTACCAGGTGCCATTTTGGTGGTTGACATCAAAAGGGAACACATCGCTGTAGCTGAAGCACAAAAATTAAACATTCCTATTTTCGCTATGGTAGACACCAATTCAGATCCAAGACCTATCGATTTCGCCATTCCTTCGAATGACGATGCCTCGAAGTCGATCGAAAAAGTTCTTTCCTACCTGACAGATGCCATTGCAGATGGTCTGGCAGACAGAAAGAGCAGCAAGGACAATGAGGGCACAACCAAAGAAAGTGCTCCGGCTAAAGCCGAGGCAACTGCTGAGAAGTCAGAAGCCGCTCCAAAATCCTAAGACGATATTTGTTTGAATTGAATATTAAGGAATAAACACAAATTAAAATGACTAAAATAACAGCCGCAGAGGTTAATAAATTGAGAAAGACGACCGGTGCAGGAATGATGGACTGCAAGAAGGCGTTGGTTGAGGCTAATGGTGATTTTGACCTGGCCATTGAGATTCTACGTAAGAAAGGACAGAAGGTAGCTGCCAAAAGAGCTGACAGAGAGTCAACTGAAGGCGCTGCTATTGCTGTGGTGAACGAAGACAAGACAGAAGGTGCTGTCATCGTTTTGGGTTGTGAGACCGATTTTGTCGGAAAGAACGAATCGTTTGTCAACCTGGCGAAAGAATTGGCTCAAAAAGCTTTGAGCAGTGCTTCCAAAGAGGAGTTGCTCAATGCAGACTTCGGTGGAATCACAGTAGCCGAGAAACTGATCGAGCAAACCGGTGTTATCGGTGAGAAGATCGAGCTCGCTGCGTTTGAGAAGATCAGTGCGCCTTACGTTGGATCCTACATCCACTCAGGCAAGATAGCGACTATCGTCGGTCTGTCTGCTAAAGTTGATGGCGTTGAAGAAGTAGCCAAGGACGTTGCCATGCAAGCTGCCGCAATGAACCCGATCGCGTTGAACGAAGAAGGTGTTGAGCAGGACGTGATTGAAAAAGAGATTGAGATCGCCAAAGATCAGTTGCGACAGGAAGGAAAACCAGAGGAAATGCTCGACAAGATCGCTCAGGGGAAACTCAGACGATTCTTCAAGGACAATACTTTGGTGAACCAGGATTTCATCAAAGACAACAAGGTGAGTGTCAGCAAATACGTAAAGAGTATCGGTGACGTTGAAATCACAGATTTCAAAAGAGTAGCTCTCGGCTAAACTTTGAATTCATAAATTTTAAAACCCCAGATTCCGATTGATCGGAGCCTGGGGTTTTTTCATGGGAACTAAGACCGGGCTTCCTCCCCATCGTGTCCAATATTTATTATATTTGTACAACTCACGAAATCGACTATGAAATACAAACGTATTCTCCTCAAGTTAAGCGGAGAGGCACTGATGGGAGAAAAGAATTACGGTATTGATCCCGAACGTCTCGCAGATTATGCAAAGGATATCAAAGGCATTGTAGAAAAAGGCATCGAAGTGGCCATCGTAATTGGAGGAGGCAACATCTTCAGGGGACTCGCCGGGGCGAGCAACGGGATGGATCGAGTTCAGGGAGACTACATGGGCATGCTCGCCACGATCATCAACGGATTGGCGCTGCAAAGCGCGGTTGAAGAGGAAGGTCTGCAGACCCGATTGCTCACTTCCATAGAGATGAAACAGATTGCAGAGCCATTCATCAAAAGAAGGGCTGTGCGGCATTTGGAAAAAGGAAGAGTGGTGATTTTTGGAGGGGGAACCGGAAATCCTTATTTCACAACCGACACTGCTGCCGTTCTTAGGGCCATCGAAATAAATGCGGACGTGATTCTCAAAGGCACCCGTGTAGACGGCATCTACACGTCGGATCCTGAGAAGGACAGAAAAGCTGTGAAATTTGAGAACATCACCTTCAAGGAGGTGTTGAACAAAGACCTCAAAGTAATGGATATGACGGCCTTTACCCTTAGCGAAGAAAACGACCTTCCCATCATTGTATTTGACATGAACAAGAAGGGCAACCTGATGAAGGTGGTCCTGGGAGAAAAAGTTGGAACACTTGTAAATTCTTAAAAGTTAGAGTTATGAATGAAGAAGTGCAATTTGTAATTGACAGCGTTGAAGAAAAAATGCAAAACGCAATCCACCACCTGGAAGCGGAATTTGTGAACATCCGTGCAGGAAAAGCCACGCCATCCATGCTTGCCGGAGTTAAGGTGGAGTACTACGGGACATTGACTCCTTTGAGCCAGGTGGCCAACGTCAATACGCTTGACGCGCATACCATCACCGTGCAGCCCTGGGAGAAACAACTGATCTCAGAGATTGAGAAGAGCATCATGGCGGCCAACCTCGGATTCAATCCGATGAACAATGGAGAAAGCATCATCATCAATGTGCCCATTCTAACTGAAGAACGCCGAAGAGAACTTGCAAAGCAGGCAAAATCGGAGTCCGAAATGACCAAGGTAAGCATCCGAAATGATCGCCGGGATGGTAATGCGGAGCTCAAAAAGCTCGACATATCCGAAGACATGCTGGCCAATGCCGAACTCGACATCCAGGATCTGACCGACAAATACAGCAAGAAAGCCGATGACATGTATGCGGTCAAGGAAAAAGAGATCATGACGGTCTGATCGCTGAAGGGCGACCCGGGATAAATTGGAATTTATGAAGTTTTGGCAGGTTGTATCGCGATTTATCCTCAAACAGAGAATCTTCATCCTTGTTGTACTCGCCCTGATCACTGCTTTCCTCGCTTCGAAGATCGGAGACATCAAGTTTTCTCATTCAGAGGCCAACCTGCTTCCCCAGGATCACGAGGAAAACATCAAATACGATAACTTTCTCGACATTTTTGGCGAGGAGGGAAACCTCATCCTGTTGGCTGTCAATGACAGCGCGTTGTTTCAGGTAGACAACTTCAATAGCTGGAACAAATTCGCAAGAGATATTGATGCCTATTCGGAAGTTGATTTCACCCTTTCGATCGGCGATATTAAGAAACTGGCTAAAGACAAAAAGAACCAAAAGTTTTTTCTCGAACCCCTGTACAGCTCTGACCCGGAATCGGACAAGGATGTAGAGATGATCAAAACCGAGCTTTTCGACCGGCTGCCCTTTTACGATCATGTCCTTTACAATAAAGAAACAGGAACCATTCAGACTGCGATCTACCTCGACCAGTCGATTGTCAATTCCAAGATTCGCGAACAATTTGTCTTCAAAGTTCTCAACCCGGCCGTAAAACAGTTTGAAAAGGAGACGGGGTTGGACGTACGGGTCTCAGGAATGCCTTATATCCGCACGATGAATGCCCAGAACATCATCGATGAGATTGGGATCTTCGTAGGGCTCGCCTTGTTCATTACCTCCCTGATCTTTTGGCTCTTCTTTCGGTCCTATCGCGCCACCTTCATCACAATGCTCGTGGTTAGCATCGGGGTCGTCTGGGCCTTCGGATTCATTGGTTTGTTCCAATATGAGATATCTGTTCTCATGGCACTGATACCCCCGCTGATCATTGTGATCGGAGTGCCGAATGCCATCTTCCTGATCAACAAATACCAGCAGGAGGTCAAGAAACACGGTAACCAGGCCAAATCCCTGCAACGCGTCATTTCGAAGATCGGAAACGCCACCCTGATGACCAACATCACCACGGCTTCGGGATTTGCCACCTTTATCTTTACAAACAGCCAACTGCTCAACGAGTTTGGTATCATAGCATCGATCAACATCCTTGCGATTTTCTTTTTGTCGCTCTTCATCATTCCGATCATCTACAGCTTCATGCACAAGCCCAAAGAAAGGCACCTGGAGCACCTGGAGCGCAAATGGATCGACGCGATTGTCAATTGGATGGAAAACACGGTCAGGCACCACCGGATTGCCATCTATATCTCGACCGTTGGCATCATCGTGGTCAGCATTATCGGAGTCTATATGATCAGGGTCTCGGGAAGTCTCATCGAGGACATGCCCAAGGGAAAACCGTTCTACAAGGACATCTTGTTCTTTGAAAACGAATTCGGCGGCATCATGCCCCTGGAAATCCTGATAGACACAAAAAAGAAAAAAGGCGTCATGAATCTCTCCACGCTCAAGCGGATGAACAAGCTCGAGGAGGAGATCGACGAAATTCCCGAGCTCTCAAAGACCATCTCTGTACTGAACATGGTTCGCTACTCCAAGCAGGCCTTCTACAACGGCAACCCCAAATACTACCAGTTGCCGACCGAACAGGAAAAGAACTTCATCCTGGCCTATACCAAGAATTCGGGGGCAGACTCCGACATGCTCAAGAACTTCGTGGATTCTACGGGCCAGTACGCTCGCATGACTACTTTTATGCGCGATATAGGCACAGACAAAATGGAACTTATCGAGGAGCGCATCCAGTCCAAAGTCAAACAGGTGTTTCCCGAAGAAAGATTTGATGTTTCGCTGACCGGAAAAGCCCTTGTTTTTCTCAAGGGCACCAATTATTTGGTTAAAAACCTTGTGATCTCGCTGTCTTTGGCCATCCTGTTGATCTCGATATTCATGGCCTGGATGTTCAGGTCTTACAAGATGATTCTGATCTCATTGATTCCGAATATGCTACCCCTGCTGATCACCGCCGGACTCATGGGATACCTGGGTGTGCCCATCAAGCCGTCGACCATCCTGGTCTTCAGCATCGCCTTTGGAATCTCTGTAGATGACACGATACACTTCCTCGCCAAATACAGGCAGGAGCTCATTGCCCACAAATGGCAGGTGCGAAAATCAGTTTATGCCGCCTTGCGGGAAACCGGGGTGAGCATGTTCTACACCTCCGTGGTGCTG
>JAUIKV010000052.1 GCA_030430615.1 Bacteroidia bacterium | reverse complement strand
ATCGGTATTTTCAGGAGCATGGGGTGCGCAGGGGCCTGGGATTTGACAAACCCCAGCTCGATGACACCATGGCGACCTGCGGATGTGTGTCTTTCAAAAGCTTCGGTCACAGTGGTTATACAGGCACCTACACCTTTGCCGATCCCGATTCTGAGATCGTCTATGTTTTTCTTTCCAACCGGGTGCATCCGACAAGGGAGAACAACAAGCTGGGAGAGGCTGATATTCGGACGAAGGTCCAGGCGATTATCCAGGAAGCAATTGTTCCTTAATGATCTAACGAATAGGTTTTACGGATCATCTCGATTTGGTCAGCAGCCAGACGCTGAGCAGGCTCAGCCCGAAATACACCCATCCAGCACCTGATCCAAAAAAAAGAGCCAGAACCCAGGATTGCGCAATATAAAACAACGGGAAAGCTGTGATGCCTACGCTGAACTTGTAGGTGGATATGAACTCCTCTTCACTGATTCTAGGCTTCAAATATTTCCAAATCAGCCGTGGAAAAAAACTGTTGAACTTCACCAGGGGCATCAGCATGTTGAAGTCGGGAGACTGATCTCCAACGACAGGGTTCAACAACTCGGGTTGCTCCAGTTTGAAATTGACCTTCAGTGGATCCAGGAATTCGTCTTCCCGAAAACAACTTTCGAGGTAATCGTGTTTCTCCGGGTCTTCGATGTGCGTAGTCAGCTTCTTTAATCTATTTCTGACCTCCGCCTTGAGTTCGGCAGAAGAAACAGTGTGCTTTTCTCTTTGGTAATAGTCATTGGCGCGAATTGCCTCTCCGACATGCAGGCTTACACTTGATGCATATTTTCTGGCATTGGTGTAATTGATTCCCACAGGAACGACCATCAATTCGTGGTCTCCATATTCGTCTAGTGCCCCAAACACTATTCGCGTAAAGCCTTTGCTCAGAATTCTGACCCGCCTCTGGATATTGTGATTCCCCTCGGGAAAAATCAGAACTGTCCCTTTGCTGTTGAGTATCTTAAAGCATTTTTGGAACACTTCTTCATTCTTTGAGAGGCTATCTCGCCCGTCTCGAATCCGATAGATCGGAAGCATGTTCACCGATGACAAGAGAGCGCGAATGATGGGTTTGTGAAAGACGTCTGCCCGCGTGAGGAAGTGGAGCTGTCTCGGAATGAATGCCCCAAGCAGCAAGGGGTCGATGAGTGCATTTTGGTGATTGGCCACAAAAAGAACCGCTGTGTTCTTCGGAACATTCTCAATCCCCTCGATTTCAACTTTCTTGAAGTAGAATGCGAAACCGGTGCGAACGTATAACTTGACAAGCAGGTACCAGATCAGCTTCATGTCGCTTGTTTTTTCTTTTTGTCAGACCAGAAATAGGCAATCAGAAGGCCCGATGCAATGTCCCAGATGGCCCAGAAAGCCACAAGTAGCGCCATGCCTCCCAAACTGCTGAAAAAGGAGAACACAAGGAGCAATCCAAGCCCCGAATTCTGAATGCCTGTTTCTATGCTCAGGGTCTTCTGGTCTATATAGGAAAGTCCATTGGCGCGGGCGAACAAGAAGCCGGTCAGAAGAAGTATCCCATTGTGAATGATGACCAGAAACAGCACGTAATGAATATGATTCATGAAAATATCCAAATTGTCGTAAAATGCAACCGCGATAAATGCCAGGAAAATCAAGATGGAAACCGGTTTAAGAACCTTTGAGATCCTTGAGGCCAGCTTGGAGCGGTAATACTGAAGCATCATGCCGAGCAGCAGGGGAATGCCCAGAATCAGCAGGACGAGTCTGACGACCTCCATGGGGTCGACACTTACTCGCTTTAAAATTTCTCTTGTGGGCTCATAGGCATTGCCCCAGAGTGCAAAGTTAAGAGGTGTCATCACCAGGGCGGCCAAAGAGGCAAATGCCGTCAAACTAACCGATAGTGCCGCATTTCCTCCTGCCAGTTTGGTCATGAAATTGGAAATGTTCCCTCCCGGACAAGCCCCCACCATGACCAGTCCCAGAGCAATGCTTGGGAAAGGCGTTGTGACACGAATGAAGAGGTAGGTGACCAATGGGATAAGCAGAAACTGAGAGATAACCCCTACGATGACGGGCTTGGGGGATTTCATCAAATTTTTGAAATCGCTCACTCGAATGTCCAATGCGACCCCGAACATGATAAGCGCCAGGGTCAGATTGACCAGCCATAAGTTGTCGGTGGTAAAATTTATTTGAATGTCATCTATGTTCTGGATCATAAGGTCAGGAGTGAGGATGGGGAGCATTAGTTTTTAAAGGCGTACTCTATAATGTTCGAACCCATCTGAAGAGCCTTGATTCTCACCTCAGGGGGATCGTTGTGAATCGCCTCGTCTTCCCAACCATCGCTCAGGTCACTCTCGTAGTCATAGAAGCAGAGGAGCCGGCCTTCATAAAACAAGCCAAAGCCCTGTGGAGGCTGAGCATCGTGTTCATGTATCTTAGGGAGTCCATCAAAGGAGTAGGTCTGCTTGTAGATGGGATGATCCACAGGTATTTCCTGAAAATCGAGATCGGGAAACACCTTTTTCATTTCCTTGCGCAGGTAAGGATCCAGGCCGTAGTTGTCCGAAACGTGCAAAAATCCCCCAGCCAGAAGGTAAGTCCGGAGATTCTCAGCACTTTTCTCTGAAAAAAAGACGTTGCCGTGCCCGGTCATAAATACGATGGGATAATCAAAGAGCTCTCGGCTCTGCGCCTCGACCGTGGCCGGTTTTTCAGATATTCTGGTATTGAGATTCTCATTGCAAAAGCGGATCAGGTTAGGCAACCCTGTCGGGTTGGCATACCAGTCACCTCCACCTTCGTATTTCAAAACGGCTACTTCCTGGCTCAATCCTGACAGAGCGGATATAAAAAAAACCATGAGTAAAATGGCCTTGCCAAGAGATCTGCCGTCTGAGAGTATTTTCATCCGGGCAAATTACAAAAATTCTTTCATGAAAGAGATGTTGCTGCACACAACCACACCTGCAGTTTCGGTTCGGAGTCGACTATTTCCAAGATCCAGGCTTTTGAATCCTGCATTTGTGGCAGCCTGGATTTCTCTAGGTGAAAAATCCCCCTCCGGACCAATCAGCACCAAAATGTCTGTTTTATCCTCGATCAGGTCTGAAAGGCTCCGCTTATCAGCTTCTGCGCAATGGGCAATGAGTTTCGACTCTGTTTCGGAATGTCTTATGAGCTCGTCAAAATCTTGCAGGGGGTTGAGAATGGGCAGTGAAAATTTAAGGGACTGTTTCATAGCGGCCAGAAGGACCTTTTCGCAGCGCTCTTGGTTTATTCTCTTTCGTTCTGAGTGATCGCAAAGGATTGGGGTGATTTCATCAATGCCTATTTCGGTGGATTTTTCCAGGAACCATTCCAATCGATCGTTGTTCTTGGTCGGTGCAATCGCCACATGCAGGCGGTACCCCTTCTGATCCGGTTTTGTCTCAGAGTTCAAAACCTGGACCTCACATTTCTTGTCGTTGTCACCGATGATTTCCGCCAGGTACAAATTACCTCTGCCGTCTGTGATTTGAATCTGGTCTCCCCGTTTTTTCCTCAGGACTTTCACAAGATGACGACTCTCTTCTTTGGGAAAGGTCACCAACATAGACAGAGGTTGGATATCGGGGTGGTAGAATAGTTGCATCGAAGAATCTTAAGTTTCAAAGGTATGAAAATCAATCCTGGAAGGATTAAGCTTGACAACTTCTCAGTCCAGGTCCTTTCTGAAAGTGGCTCTCCTCTTGAAATGCACGGGGTTGAAATTGTCCCAGATCAATTGAATGTCCTTGTTGTCCTCCAGTTCAGGGGTTATGATTCCCTTGGTTATGCCATGTCTTTCAAAGGCCTTGTGAAAAAGGTCGAATATGATTGCAGTAACTCCTTTTTTCTGGTACTCCGGAGCAATTCCTATCAAGTAGAAAACACTCTCCTTGCTATATTTTCGGGCCAGGAGCAAATGAATGAAACCGAATGGGAAAAGTCGACCATTTGCCTTTTGAAGTGCTTTCCCAAAAGATGGCATGGTGATTCCAAAAGCGATAATGCGCTTGTTTTTGTCCAGCACGACTTTTATGAAATCGGGGTTGATGAAACCTATGTATTTCTCTTTGAAATAGGCGATTTGCTTATCCGAAATCGGGACAAAAGAAGAGAGCTTTGCATAGGAGGTGTTGAAAAGCTCGAAAATCTGATCGACATAAGGCATGACTTCTTTGGATTTCTTAAAACTCACCGGGGTAAGCTCATAACGCTTTGCTATGATCTTTGCCATGCGATGGTATTTATCTATCTGAGCATCCTTCACATAGAAATAAGATTCGAGAAATTTTTTCTCCGGCCAAAACCCATGCGCTTGCATATGATCTACGTAATACGGGTAATTGTACCAGGTCACCATGGAGCCAATATGCTCGTAGCCTTCAGTGAGTATGCCTACCTTGTCCATGTTGGAGAAACCTACAGGTCCTTCCATGAACTCTAGTTTTTCTTCCCTTCCAATTTTTTCCACCTGGTCAAGCAGCGCTTTGCTAACGTTCTTATCATCGATGAAATCGAGCCAGCCAAAACGCATTTTTTTGACCTTCTGATGCTGAATTTCAATATCATTGGTGATTGCCGCGACGCGACCTACAACCTTGCCATTATCAAGTGCGAGAAAGAATCGGGCCTGGGCGTGTTCGAATACAGGATTCACATTCGGATCGAAGCTGTTGAGTTCCTCACTGATGATGGGAGGGACCCAGTAGCGGTTGTTTTTGTAAAGCTTAAAAGGAAAGGTGACGAACTTTCTGAGTTCTTTTTTACTTGTGATCTCTTTTACCTCAATCATGAGGCAAAATTAATCGTTTTCAAATTTCTTGTCGTATTTTTTTTCGGCTTTCTCTCTTTTCTTCTGCTCCTTGACCAGCTTCTTGTTTTGCTTTTTTCTGGCCTTCTGCGCCTTTTTGTTCACCGGCGGCTCCAAAGATCTCGTTTTGGCAGAGCGGGTTTTCACCTCGCGCATTTTACCACCACTGCTCGCGCTGTTCTTACCGGCGAACAAGCCAAAGGTGATCGTGTTGAAGAATCCTTTTTTGGGTTCCTTGATCCCCTCCTCGTCATTGTTGGTCTTGTTGACAATCAATTTGTCCTTGTGGTTATCCAGCCTCCAGGAAACTCCTGCTCCGATGATATAGGTGTTGTCGCCTCGCTCGTCAAAGATCATCCGCGCCGAAAGATCCGCCTGCATGTCTTTGTTGATCAGGTACGCGCCTCCGGCGCCAAACTGGAAGTCATTCGGGACGTTCTTTCTGAAAAACCCCTGGTTTTCGCCGAAAACAGAAAACTTTGGATCCAGGGCATAGGTCACCGTAATGATGTAGGAATTCTCGGATTGATCCGTAAAGGCGTAATCCATAATGAAATTCAAAAGCACTATCAGACGTTCTGACAAATCGTTCTGAGTGAATACGGCAAACCTGGGACTAATGCCATCTCTATTTTTATAGAGATCTGTGAGTAGGTTTGTATTCAGCCCTGCGTAGACCCCAACAGCGGGTATCAATCTTCTTTTGTCGAAGCTGTTCCTCGCTTTCCAGCTGCGAATTTCTTTGGATTTGTCGGTGTATTCGGGTTTGTACAAAAGATATTTGGCTCCAAGGGTCAGTTTGCTGAAGCCAAAGCCGGATGCTGTAGAATCGGCCGGTCTGGAAAAGTCTCTGGACTCAGATGCAATGGCCATGTCTAGGTTGAATTCGAGCCGTTCGAAGAACTGCCCGGTTCGAAGCATGATGTCACTGCCGACACTTGTTGCGCTGTACGCGAATGACTCCTCAAGATCCTTATCGTAAAAAAGGTAATTCCCAACATCCTTGTAAAAGAGTCCGCCTTCAACCTGGTACACCTTGGTTCCAACACTGTAAGGGCTGTCTGAGAAACCCGGCCGTCTCGAATTGATCACCTCAGTGTATTGAGCGGCGACAAATTGTACCATGAAGAAATGAACCAATAAGGTGAAAAGGAAGGTCTTTAAAGAGGGCTTCATGCTATGACGGGTATAAGGGCCTTATATATCTTTTACTTGAATAACGTCAAAGTTGGCTTCAAATTGTTATTTTTGAATTTTAAATGAAAAAAAGATGGAGGAGGCATCTGTGATGGGGTTTTTGAGGACGATTTTGATACTGATTCTGGTCTATTATGTGTTGAAATGGCTGGGTCGGATTCTCTTCCCGGTGCTTTTTCAGAAAGCAGTCAGGAACTTTGAGAGCAAAATGAGGCAGGAGCAGGGTCAAACCCAGGCTTCGGATCAGGTGAAAGAAGGAGAAACCGTGATAGACAGAAAGCCCGGTCCTCAGCGGGAAAGCAATAAAAATGTAGGTGAATACGTCGACTATGAGGAGATCGATTGACGCATGTGCACCTCTGAAGTTCTAAACTAAATTTCTTCAATGTCAGCAAAGAAGTATTTGCCTTATCTGCTTGCGGTTCTCTCTTTTGTTATTGTTTCACTGGCGTATTTCTATCCTGTTCTTGAAGGGAAAGAACTCTTTCAAAGTGACATTGCCCAGTTCCGGGGGATGGCCAGCGAGGTACGCGAGTTCAGGAATCAAACTGGGGAGGAGCCTTATTGGACAAATCGTGCTTTTGGAGGCATGCCCACCTACCAACTGAGCACCTACTATCCCCATGACTATATCAAAAAAATTGACGGGTTGCTGCGTTTTTTGCCCCGTCCGGCTGATTATCTGTTTCTCTATTTTCTCTCGTTTTTCATCCTTCTCAGGGTCTTGAGAACTGAGTGGAAAACTGCAGTTATCGGAGCGCTCGGATTCGGGCTTTCAACGTACCTCATTATCATATTGGGCGTAGGGCACAATGCCAAGGCTCACGCCATAGCCTACATGCCTCTTGTTCTTGCTGGGATATTGTGGGTGTTTCAGGGTCGTTATCTTCAGGGATTCACTTTGACTGCAGTGGCCATGGCCCTGGAGATCAATGCGAGTCACCCGCAGATGACCTATTACCTGCTATTCAGCGTTTTGATTTTCGGAGTGGTTCAGATGATCGAGGCATGGCGGGAAAAGGGATTGCCTCTCTTTTTTAAGAAGGTGGGAATCCTGGCAGGGGCGGTGATCCTTTCGGTTGGGGTGAATGCCACGAGTTTGATGGCCACCCGAGAATATGCGGCAGAAAGCACCAGAAGTGCCAGTGAGCTGACCATCAATCCTGACGGGAGCCAGCGCGAGAAGTCTTCCGGTCTTTCCAGGGAGTACATCACGGAATACAGCTTTGGCTTGCTTGAGACTTTTGACCTGTTCATCCCCCGTTTTATGGGAGGTTCCAATAACGAGAACCTGGGCAAGGAGTCCTACACATATGAATATCTCAAAGACAAGGCCGGAAGAAAACAGGCGCTTACTTTTGCTGAGAACGCGCCAATGTACTGGGGAGATCAGCCCATTGTTGCAGCACCCCCTTATATCGGGGCCGTTTTGCTTTTTCTGTTTGCGATGGGGGCATTTCTCATCAAGGGACCCCTTAAGAAATGGCTTATAGCAGCTACTGTTTTTTCCATAGTTCTGAGTTGGGGCAAAAATTTTGGATTCCTCACGGATCTTTTCATTGAATATGTTCCCCTTTACAACAAGTTCAGGGCGGTTTCTTCGATACAGGTAATCGCAGAATTGTGTGTGCCGCTTTTGGCTACCCTTGGGCTCTCCGCGTATTTAAGTGACGAGTATTCCAAGACGGAAAAATTCAAGGCCTTCAAGAATGCGAGCATCGCAATCGGCGGCCTCGCTCTGTTTTTTACGGCTTTTGGATCCAATCTTTTCGCGTTCGAGAGTTACAGGGATCCGGGTTTCGAGAACATGCTTGAAGGGCTTTCAACGGTCCTGGTGGAAGACAGGCGAACGATATTCTTTCAGGACAGTCTCAGGTCGTTGATTTACGTGGCGATCTCAGCGGCTGTGTTATGGCTTTTCCTGGAGGATAAAATAAAAAAGAACATCGTGCTGGCTTCCTTTTTGGTTCTGGTGCTTTTGGATCTTGCTGCTGTCGACTGGCGCTATGTCAATGAAGATGATTTTATAACCAAATCGCGATTGGAAAAACCTTTTCAAATGAGTCCTGTCAAGGAAGCAATATCCGAAGACAAGGATCATTACCGGGTGATTAATTTCATGGTGAATCCGATGAATGATGGAAGCACTTCCTTTTTCTTCAATTCCGTTGGCGGCTATCACGCGGCCAAACCGAGAAGATACCAGGAGCTCTTTGATTTTCAAATCGCAAAGAACAATATTGAGGTTCTCAATATGCTAAACACCCGATACATCATCTATCCGGGTGATGAGAATCGTGAAAGTGTTCAGTTGAATGAAGATGCCAACGGAAATGCCTGGTTTGTGGAAGAGATTGAATGGGTGAATTCTGCAAATGAAGAAATCAGGGCCCTCGACAGTTTGGACACCAAAAGGACCGTTGTGGTCAATGCCGAATACGAAGATTTGCTTGAAGGCTTTCAACCGCGAAAAGAACTTGATTCTCAGATAGAATTGATTAGCTATGCGCCCAACGAGATGCGCTACCGCAGCAATTCCAAGTCTGAGCAATTGGCCGTTTTCTCGGAAATATTCTACAAACATGGTTGGAATGCATACATCGACGGGCAGCTGGCGCCGCATTTTCGGGTGAATTACGTGCTTCGGGCGCTGAGAATAGAAGGAGGAGAACACGAGGTTGTTTTCAAGTTTGAACCCGGGGTCATTCAAGTAGGAAATCGCGTAACGCTCGTGTCCTACTTTTTGCTCCTGTTGATTCCAGGAGCCTGGTATTTAATTGATAGAAAAAGAGATGTACAGAGTTACCCCGAAAAAACGGTATAGCCGCACCATTGATTTTCTGCAATCAGTGCTCCCGGCTCCCGCAACCCTGCTTGACCTGGGTGTGCGCAATGAGTTGAGCGAGATCATGGAATCCTATGGCTACCAGGTTATCAACACAGAAGGGGAGGACCTGGATCAGAATCTCGAGCGGGTGAAGACGGCCGAAGTTGACGCAGTCACAGCTTTCGAGATCTTCGAGCACCTCGTATCGCCTTATAACGTGATCTCTGCGATACCCTGCAAAAAACTGATTGCGACAGTTCCGTTGAATCTTTGGTTTGCCCGGGCGTATCGAAGTGACACGGATCCGTGGGACCGCCACTACCACGAATTCGAAGACTGGCAGTTCGATTGGAAAAGGCGGGTTGGGACATTCGAAAGACCGAAAAGTGGACGAGCCCGGTTCCCACAATGGGAATACGGCCACTGCTTAGAAAATTCACACCGCGCTATTACGCCGTATACGCTGAGAAATAAGCTTTGACATGCGCATTGGAATGATACTGGACAAGTCGTTTCCTCCCGATCCCAGGGTTGAGAATGAGGCTCGCGTCCTTCGGGATGCGGGTCATGAATTGTTCCTTTTTTGTCTCGATTACAGAGGAGTAACCTCAAAAGAGTCTTATGAAGGGATTGAAGTGAGAAGGTATGGGTCCTCAAGTTTTGAGTACAGGATGTCAGCTTTGGCCTATACGATTCCTGTTTATTCCGCGATGCTGAAAGGCAGAATACGAAGATTCCTGACCGAAAATCAAATAGACGCCATACACGTCCATGACATGGTAATTGCCGATGCCGTTATAAAGGCCAATGCTTCCCTGAAGCTTCCGATGATTCTCGATCTGCACGAGAATCGCCCCGAGATCATGGCGCATTACCCTCATCTGCACAAGTTTCCAGGCAAGTACCTCGTATCGATCAAAAAATGGAAAAAAAAAGAAGCTCTTTTTGTGCATGCCTATGATCGCACCATCGTAGTGACCGAACAGGCGCGTAAAGAGCTTTGTGAAAGAACAGGTGTTTCAGAAAGCAAAGTCATTGTAATGCCCAATACCGTGCGACCTGAATTTTTTAGCGATGCAGTTGTAAATGATTCCATCTCCAGGAAGTTTAGTGACCATTTCTGTTTGTTGTACCTTGGCGACACAGGTATAAGACGAGGACTTTTGACGGCCATTGAGGGTGTTGAGCTGATGCGAAACCGAATCCCCGAGGCAATGCTCGTAATCGTCGGAGCGAATAGCACGGATGCTGTGCTCAGGGACAGAGTAAAGCAGCTCGGTCTAGAAGATCACGTGTCTTTTGAAGGTTGGCAGAAGGAGGATTTTTTTCCGTCCTATCTCGCAGGGGCAGACATCTGCATCTCTCCCCTGTACAAAAACCTTCATCACGACACCACCCTTGCGAACAAGCTTTTTCAATACATGGGATTCTCAAAGCCGATCCTGGCGAGCGATGTAACGGCGCAGGCGGATATTCTTCAGCGTTCGGGGAGTGGCCTGACCCACAGGGCGGAAGATGCCGGTGACTTTGCTGAAAAATGCCTGGAATTGTATGAGAACGCCACCCTGAGAAATCAAATGGGTGCAAGAGGCAAAAGGTTTGTGGAAGAGGAGTTCAATCTGACCCGGGTGGGACGCTCACTGGTCAACTGTTATTCGAACCTTAATGCGGAAACTGTGAAATGAAAGTGCTGGTCATCACATATTACTGGCCTCCCGCAGGAGGGAGCGGTGTTCAGAGGTGGCTGAAGTTTGTCAAATACCTCCCGGAATTTGGAGTGACTCCAGTTGTCTTTACGGTCAAGGATCCGGAGTACGCAGTTTGCGACGAAAGCCTCAAAAATGAAGTTGCAGATGAGCTGGAGGTTTTGAAAGGAGAGATATGGGAGCCGAATCAGTTGTTGGCCAAACTGGGTGGAAAAAGCAAGAAAGTGAGTGCCGGGTTTTTGGATGCCAAACCCAGTCTGACAAATCGGATCTTTCGATTCATACGAGCGAATTATTTTATCCCTGATTCTCGAAAGCTCTGGGTGAAGCCATCGGTACGCTTATTGTCTGATTACCTGTCTGATAAGAAGTTTGACGCCATAATCACCACCGGTCCACCGCATTCGGTCCACCTGATCGGTTTGGCGCTGAAAAAGAAATTCGGATTGAAATGGGTGGCGGATTTCAGGGATCCCTGGACGTCAATTGATTATTTCCACAACCTGCCCCTGACCCGAAGTTCGCTGAAGAAGCACCAGGAACTCGAACGGCAGGTGCTGAGCACTGCGGATGAAGTCATTGTTGTTGGAGGTAAAATGAAGGAGGAATTCGATCCCTTCAATGAAAACGTTCATGTGATTTCAAACGGCTATGACACATCTAACAGTGAAGGAAACGTGGCGTTGGATCACGACTTCTCACTAACTTATGCGGGTCTGATGAACGATGACAGGAATCCAAAGGCACTCTGGAGGGTATTGAGTAGAATGGCAGGTGCAAATCCGGAACTAAAATCTGATCTGAAAATACGAATCGTGGGGACATGCTCATCTGAGGTGCTTAAGAGCATTGAAAACAATGGGTTGAGTGACAACCTCGATTATTTGGGCTACCAGGATCATGATCAGGTTGCCAGGTATCAGCAGTCGGCCCAGGTGCTGCTTCTAACGGTCAATGAAGTGCCTTCGGCAAAAGGAATAGTAACCGGAAAGATTTTTGAATACATGCAGGCCAGGCGACCGGTGTTGGCGATTGGTCCAACAGATGGAGACCTGGCGGATATCCTAGAGAAAACAAACTCGGGCGTGATTCTTGATTTTGATGATGAAGAGGGTATGGAGAACGTGATCCATGGCTTTTACCAGCAATTCAGAACGAGATCTCTTGTTGTCAACTCGAGAAACATAGAGGCGTTCAGCAGGCGTAATCTTACCGGCGAGCTGTACGAAATATTGAAAAAGAACAAGGATATATGAAGAAAATAGTAACAGTACTCGGAGCCAGACCACAGTTCATCAAGGCAGCAGTGCTGAGCCGGATCATCCGGCAGCGCGGAGAGCTTCAGGAGGTGATTGTTCACACGGGCCAGCATTTTGACGACAACATGAGCGAAATCTTCTTTCGGGAACTTGGAATTCCTCCGGCGGCCTACAATCTCGAAGTCAATAAAGTGGGGCACGGTGCAATGACCGGGAAGATGATGGAGCGATTGGAACCTGTCCTGCAACGGGAAAATCCCGATCTGGTGCTGGTATACGGTGATACGAACTCAACGCTGGCCGGGGCTCTTGTAGGGCGAAAAATGGGAATTCCCGTGGCTCATGTGGAAGCGGGCCTGCGATCAGGAAATATGGAGATGCCCGAAGAGATAAACCGGATTGTAACCGATCGGATTTCCAACATTTTATTCTGCCCAACTGAACAGGCGATAAAGAATTTGGAAAGTGAGGGATTTGGAGCATTTGACATAAGGATTGTACAAAGCGGGGATATTATGAAGGACTCCGTTGACTTTTTCAAGAATAAGACGGGTGACATGCAGGATCTTCGGGAGCGCCATGGGCTTCAAGGAGAAAGTTTTGCGCTGGCTACAATACACAGACAGGAAAACACGGATGATCGATCCAGGTTGAGTGCAATTTTCGAGGGTCTGAACGAAATTTCCAGGAATACTCCAGTTGTCATGCCTATTCATCCCAGGACGAAAGCGGCAATAT
>JAUIKV010000303.1 GCA_030430615.1 Bacteroidia bacterium | reverse complement strand
AACCCTCGTCAACGGAAAGCTTTTCCATCCTTCAGAAACAGCATAAATCAGCAGTGCGAAAATGATCGTGGTGCTGGCAACCATAATGGCACTCTACATAGTTCTCATTGCTGCCTTCACTGTGGGATTGAGACGGCTTCCTGTATTCGAACCGGTCACTCTGAAACCACTGAATTCCTTTTCTATTCTGATAGTCTTCAGGGACGAAAAGGACAATTTGTCCGTTTTGACAAAGCACCTCGAGCAGCTTGATTATCCCAAAGACAAATTCGAGGTGATACTCATCGACGATGGTTCCGAGGACGGATCCCTGGATCTTCTGAAATCCCTGCAAAATGAACTTTCCACACTCAAAATGAGAATCTATGAATTCAAGACGCCGTCTTCCTCTCCCAAAAAGGATGCCCTCGAAATGGGCATAAAAGAAGCTTCGTTCGATTGGATTATCACTACAGACGCCGACTGTGTCTTTGGTCCTGGCTTTTTGAACGCATATGACCAGTTTTTAAAAGAGCATCCGGCAAAAATGGTGGCGGGACCTGTAATTTGTGCGACTGACGATTCCTTTCTGCACCGTTTTCAATCGCTGGATTTTCTCAGCCTTCAAGGATCGACCATGGGCGGCTTCGGGGGGAAAGACTTTATTCCCTTTCTGCGACCCTTCATGTGCAATGGGGCCAATATCTGCTATCGCAAAGAGACTTTCCTGGAACTCGGGGGATATGAGGGAAACAAAGAAATAGCCAGTGGTGACGACGTGTTTTTGCTGGAGAAGATGCTTCAGAGTCATGGAAACGAGGTGTACTTCATAAAGTCTGAATCGGCTCTCGTACAAACCCAGCCCAAAGAAACCTGGAGAGCGCTCATCGAACAGCGTAAAAGATGGGCTTCAAAATCTACTGCCTATAAAAATGGCTTCGCAAAAACTGTGGGCATTCTCGTGCTTTTCGCCAACTTCTCACTGATTGTCGGAATGGTTTTGGGGATAACCGGATACATGCCCTGGATCTATCTCGGCATCCTATTTGTCGTAAAGCTCAATGTGGACTTTCTTTTGATTTATAACACAGCATCGATCTGGAAACAAGAAGAGGCTATGAAGTCTTTTGTCATGTCGAGCTTTCTCTACCCGTTTTTCGTTGTTTGGGTAGCGCTTCTATCCTTCAGTGGCAGCTATGAATGGAAAGGGCGATCCTTTAAAAAATAGACTCAGTCGATGGTTGAAACGATTACGGGCAATTGATACATGGAACTGACCGGGATGCCTCTTTTCAGCGCGGGCTGTATAACGCTTGGAAGTGCGGCTACGCTTCGGTAGAGCAAGCTGTCCAACTCAACCAGTTCGGATCCTATGCCCTCGGGTCTCTGTATCTCGACAATAGAGATGTTGCCTTCTGTATTAACTAGTATGTCGACTTTGATCGTGTCTGCCTCCATTCGCACCGAACCGATGCTCTGCTCTTCGAAGGCCCGCTGCAGGCGCCTGGCCAGCTCCATCTCAAAACACAGATTCTGTTTCTCGGAGGTGTCGCAATTGTTGCAATCCAGGAAAAGAGGGTAAACGTCCACAGCGTTGTAGTTGACAATAGTATCCGCCGCCATTTCTTTCAGAAGCGTCTTTTGTCTGCGTGTTCTGAAATCACACGAAATCGTCAATACAAGGATGATTATGAGCGCGACAAGCCTTGAAAACATTGTGAACCGGTATTCAAGGTGAAAGTACGAATATTTTTGACATTCAGGGGCTTTTGTACAAAACTTGAGGGAATTGTTAATACTTGCAATAGGTGGCTTTGCCCCCTTTTTCGGCCCGATTGATTATCTTGTCTCAAATTACCAAAATATGGATCTGTTTCTTGTCATTTTGGGATTCGTGCTGATTCTGGTCGGTATCGCCGGTTCCGTGCTTCCGGTCCTTCCGGGTCCGTTGATGGGATGGTTCGGGCTGTTGAGCATCTATCTGAGCTCCTGGGTTGAAATGAATTACTACGTTCTGGTCATTACCTTTGTTTTATCGCTCGGGATATTCATCCTGGATTATCTCATACCCTCCATAGGGGCCAAAAGATTCGGGGGCAGCAAAAAAGGGGCGACGGGAGCTACCATAGGACTTGTAGTCGGTCTGTTTCTACCGATTCCTCTTGGATTCGTAATCGGAGCCTTCATAGGGGCCTTCATCGGTGAGATCATTCACAAGAAAGATGATCTGAAAAGAGCCTGGCGGTCAGCCATCGGGTCCTTTCTGGGCTTTCTCACATCCACCGGACTGAAGCTGGTGCTGAGTTTGTTTTTTTTCGGGTTTTATATCTATCTCGTTGCGTCTAACTTGCCTTCGAGTTTATGATTGCC
>JAUIKV010000302.1 GCA_030430615.1 Bacteroidia bacterium | reverse complement strand
CTCAAGGAGCTTCATGAAAGGGCAAAACAACGAGGATATAAAATTGGTATGAAACTTGTTCGTGGTGCATACATGGAGAAGGAGCGAGAGAGGGCAGAGCAAATGGATTACCCCAGCCCTATCTGCGAGAATAAAACAAGTACGGACCAGAATTTCAACCAGGTCATGAATTACATGTTTGAGCATTTGGATGACATGTCTATTTTCTGTGGGACCCACAATGAGGAGAGTTCGTATCTCCTGATGAATCTTATTGAGAAATCAGGCATTTCCAAGGACGATCCGCGGATCTGGTTTGGACAGCTCTTCGGAATGAGTGACAATATCAGCTTCAATCTCGCGCATGAGGGCTACAACGTGGCAAAATACCTGCCCTTCGGACCTGTAAAAGACGTCATGCCCTACCTGATCCGCCGTGCGGAGGAGAATACCTCGGTGGCAGGTCAGACCAACAGGGAACTGGACCTAATCACTAAAGAAAAGAAGAGAAGAAAGCTTTAAATGTCGACCCGGAATTTATCTTTTAATTTATTTGTCGTACTGGCTGTGCTTCTGGCTATGGACGCTTATGTGTTCTATGCTCTTCAGAGAAGCATAAACAAGAGCAAGGCAAAATCCTGGCTCAAAGGCCTGTACCTGATAGGGGTGTCTGCAGGTTATGTCGGATTTTACTATTTGTACACCTACTTCACAAACAAGCCGCTTCAACCTGAATTCCTTCCCAATCTGTTTGTCGGTTTCTTTTTCTCATTCTTCGTTTTTAAGCTGCTTTTGATCGTGTTCTTCCTTGCTGAGGACATACTTCGTTTGTTTAGTTTGTCGTTTCAGTTTGCTAAAAACCTGATTCAAGGAAATGGACCCAAAACTCAAGTGCCCGGAAGAAGGAAGTTCATCCGCCAGACTGGACTTTTTCTTGCCGCCATTCCATTTTCTTCCATGCTTTATGGAGTGGCCCGGGGGAAATATGACTTTCGCGTGAATCGTATGAAATTGCATTTTGAAAATCTTCCGGAATCTTTTGAAGGTTTCAGAATGGTACACATTTCAGATATTCACTCCGGAAGTTTCGACCGGGAAGATCCTATTCGACGCGGAATAGAGTTGATAAATCAAGAAAGGCCAGATTTGATTTGTTTCACGGGAGACCTGGTTAACAACGACTCGAGAGAAATAGAGCCCTATATAAACGATTTCAAGAAGTTGAATGCCCGGCATGGTGTTTATTCAACCCTGGGGAATCACGATTACGGAGATTACAAGTCCTGGGACTCTCCTGAAGCCAAGGAAAAGAATATGGAGCTCCTTTACCAGTACCAGGAGGAAATGGGATTCAGGCTCCTCAACAATGAGAATGCAATCATTGAGAAAAATGGACAGCGCATGGGAATCTACGGGGTCGAGAATTGGGGTAACCGACCCTTCCCTCAACGAGGTGACATCGATTCTGCCTTAAAGGGGGCGGAGGAAGTTTCTTTCAAAGTTTTGATGAGTCACGATCCGACGCATTGGGAGAAGAAGATACTGGAGCATCCCATGCATTTTGATCTGACATTAGCCGGACATACGCATGGCATGCAGTTTGGTGTGGAGATTCCGGGATTCAAGTGGAGCCCCATCAAATATATTTATCCGCAGTGGGCGGGACTCTACGAAAAAGCCTCACAGCTTTTATACGTCAACAGAGGCTTCGGATTCCTGGGCTTTCCAGGCAGGGTAGGCATATGGCCCGAAATAACTGTCTTCGAATTGCACAAGACAGTGGTTTGAGCCCTAATTCTTTGCCTTTTTTATCCTTCCGACACAAGTGCCAAAACCGATGCGCACCTGATCATTCTCACAATGCCCTCTTAAAATTACAGTATCACCATCTTCGATGAACTTGCGTTTGCTTCCATCTTTCATCTTCAGGGGTTTGGTTCCTTTCCAGGTAAGTTCCAGCATCGAACCGTAGCTGTCTGGCTCTTTGCCGGAAATGGTTCCGCTGCCGTAAAGGTCCCCTGATCTCACATTACATCCATTGACTGTTTGATGCGCCAGCTGCTGAGAGATGCTCCAGTACATGTACTTGAAGTTGGTTCGACTGACCAAAGTCTCCTCCGAATTCTTCGGTTGAATAGAAGCTTCAAGTTTTATGTCATAGGCGCTTTTTCCCTTTTCTTGGAGATAAGGAAGGGGTTTGGGATCTTGCTCGGGCCCCTCAACGCGATAAGGCTCAAGGGCGTCCAGAGTGACTATCCAAGGCGAAATCGTTGTGGCAAAGTTTTTGGCCAGGAAAGGACCCAGTGGGACGTATTCCCATTTTTGAATGTCACGCGCACTCCAATCATTCAAGAGAACCATTCCAAAGATC